>JAPKZI010000065.1 GCA_026393865.1 Candidatus Aminicenantota bacterium | reverse complement strand
ATTCCCCCATGTTGATGAACCTGTTTTTCCTCAGCCTTGGCGAGGGGAAGAATTCGAAGCGAACATGAGAAAATCTTGTCGGCGAGTCTTGGTTTTTCCGGCGGACGATTAGAAGACGCGACGGCAGGGTTGGCCCTAAGGTCCCCATAGCGGAGGGGGGCCCCGGCTTTTCGCCGGGGGGAACCGACGGGACTGGTTCCCCAGGGGGCCGGGGGCCACCCTGTCGCCGCGTCGACAATTTATATTAGCCTCCGGAAAAACCGAAACGTGCCGGCGTCAAGATATCCGCGGGAGCAAGATTTCATCTCCGAGCCCAAAACCATTTTTTCGCTTTTTCGTATGAAATCCTGTAGAATATCCGGCTTAACCATGGCCAAGATCAATATCGGCGAATCGTTCTCGATGGCGATGGGATCCCTCTGGTCCAACAAGCTGAGAACCTTCCTGACCCTGCTGGGGATCATCATCGGCGTCCTGACCATTATCACCGTCGTGTCGGTCATCCAGGGCCTGAACAACTACGTCTACACGAAGATGTCCTTCTACGGCGCGAACGACTTCTCCGTCTCCAAATTCTCGATGATGGGGGGGACTCTCAAGGACTTCAAGGAACAGCTGAAAAGGAAGGACATCACCCTCGATCTGATGTATCTCCTCCGCGAAAAATGCACGACCTGCGAACTGATCGGCGCCAGCGCCGGCACCACCCGCACGGCCAAGTTCGGGAGCCAAGAGGTGAAGAATGTCGAGGTCCGGGGCGTCACCTATCTCGACCACATGATCGGCTCCGTGATCGAGCTCGAGCGCGGCCGGCACATCCAGAAGGAGGACGAGGACCACTCGAGGGACATCTGCGTCATCGGCGCCGACATCGCCGAAAAGCTCTTTCCCTATCTCGATCCCCTGGGCCGGAGGCTCAAGGTCGGCAACGCCAGTTTCCTCATCGTCGGCCTCGGCAAGAAGCAGGGCAAGGTCCTCGGCTTCAGCCAGGACAATTACATCCGCCTCCCCATCACGACTTTCGACAAGATCTACGGCTCACGGCGCAGTTACAACATCAACATCCACACGGCCGGACTGGAGGAGATGGCCGCGGCCCAAGAAGAGGTCCGGACGATCCTCCGCTCGGCCCGGAAGCTGACCTTCAACAAGCCCGATGATTTTTCCTTCCGGACATCGGACACCTTCATCCAGTTCTACAAAACGGCCACGTCCGGCATCTATTTCGCCATGATCGGCATCGCCTCCATCGCCCTCCTCGTCGGCGGCATTGTCGTCATGAACATCATGCTCGTCTCGGTGACTGAGCGGACCAAGGAGATCGGCATCCGGATGGCCATCGGCGCCCGCCGCAAGGACATCCTCTACCAGTTCCTGATCGAGTCGTCGACGATCTCCGGCGTCGGCGGCCTGATCGGCATCGTCCTAGGTTTCCTACTGGCTAAGATCATTACGGCCGCGACGTCGATGCCATCGCGGGTCGAGCCGTTCTCCGTCCTCATGGCCATCGTCATGTCCACCTCGCTCGGCCTGTTCTTCGGCATCTACCCGGCCAACAAGGCGGCCAAGCTCAATCCCGTCGAAGCCCTGAGGTCCGAACAATGACCGTGCGCCACGGGATCTTCAAAGAAATCCTGGCCATGGCCTTCGACTCCCTCAAGACGCACAAGCTGCGCTCGTTCCTGACCCTGCTCGGGGTCATGATCGGGGTCATGACCGTCATCGGCATGGTCTCGATCATCCAGGGGCTGAACAAATCCTTTCTCAGAGAGCTCGAATCCGCCGGATCGGACCTGATCATGGTCCAGAAATTCGATCCGGTCCGGATGAGCGAGCCGACCGAGGATGAGCGGAAGCGGAGGGACCTGACCTACGACGACGCGCGGGCCATCGAGAAGGAGGCCCCGATGGTCAAGGCCGTGACGGTCATCATCAACACCAGCCCCTTCGACGATAATACGGTCAAATACCAAAACACCAAGTGCGAGGGCGCGTTCATCGTCGGCATCGACCAGAACTATCCATCCGTTTTTTCAATTTATCTTCCAAAGGAGGGTCGGCTCCTCCAGGAGTCCGATGTGACCCATTCGAGCCGGGTGGCCCTGCTCGGTTCCGAGACGGCGGAGACGCTCTTCCCCCATACGAGCGCCCTAGGCAAGGAGATCCGCGTCGGCCGCGAGAAATTCACCGTGATCGGCGTCCTCAGCAAGCGGGGCGCGATCTTCGGCCAGAGCCGCGACAATATAGTCTGCATCCCGGTCACGACGCTGACGAAGTATTTCCTCTATGACAAGACCAGCGTCCAAATTGGGGCCGTGCCGATGGAGCATGGGACCATCCCGGAGACCATCGACCAGATCCGGAACGTGCTCCGGGTCCGGCGGAAGGTGCAGTTCGGCAAGCCCGACGACTTCTCCGTATTCACGATGGATGTCATGCTCGACCTCTACAATCAGATCACGGGCGCGGCCTACATGGTCATGATCGTCATCTCCTCGATCGGCCTTCTCGTCGGCGGGATCGGGGTCATGAACATCATGCTCGTCTCGGCCAAGGAACGGACGCGGGAGATCGGCATCCGGAAAGCGCTCGGGGCCAAATCGACCGACATCCTGAAGCAGTTTCTGATCGAGGCCATGGTCCTGACCGGGATCGGCGGGATCTTGGGCACGCTCCTCGGTTTTGCGGTGGCTTTCCTGGTCCGCGCCGCAACCCCTCTGCCGGCGACGGTCTCGCTCTGGTCCGTCCTGCTGGGGCTCTTCGTCTCGTTCTCGGTCGGTCTCTTCTTTGGGATCTTCCCCGCCAAAAAGGCGTCCAAGTTCGATCCCATCGTCTCCCTCCGCTACGAATAAACAAACCGGGGACAAATCACTTTCTGCGTCCACAGCGGCCGGGGCCCCGGGCTTGCCCGGGGGTCCACTTCCGCCGTACTCGCCCGTGGATATAAGCCACGGGCGAGTGGCGAGCCGAAGGCTCGTCCCTTGACAAAGGGAAATTGACGTCCTCTATGGCGAGAACGTAATGTGTCCCCGGCTTATTCCGGCCTATTCTACTTGGCGATGTAGCCGGCCCGATGCATGATGCGGTAGCCGCCGCCCTTGACGTTGACCTTCAGCTCCCGGAACCGGCCGTCGGCCTTATAGTCCTTGGGCTTATAATAGATCAGGTAATAGTTTTCCGAAGCGGCGACCGCCCTTTGGAAGGCCGAGGCGGCGTTGGCTGAACTATCCGAGATTCCGCCCGTCGCGCTCGCGATTTCCTTGAAGGCGGAGAAGATGTCCTCGGACTGTTCGGCCATCTCCAGTCCGGACCTGTTCTGGCTCGTGATCGCCACGTCGCCGGCCGGCGTCTTGGTCACGTAGAGGAAATGGATGGCGATGGACGAATCGGCGTAGGCCTTTTTGACGGCCTCGACGTTGAAGCGCACCTCGCGGGTGAAGAACTGAAAATTTTCCATCAGCTTGAACGTTAGAGCGGTGTCGCTCTGGTTGGCCGTCATCATCTGCATCAGGACCTTCGGGTTGAACTTAGGGATGAGCTCCTTCTGATAGAAAAGATAAACGTATTTCTGCCCTGGCATCGCTTTGAGGAACTCGCCGAACTGGAGAAGGCCTTTCTCATCCACCCACCGCAGGCTCTCGAGCTTCGAGAGGTACATCGAATAGAGCTCCAGTTTCTCCTCAAGAGTGGAGTCGTTCAATAGGGCCGCTTCCATGTTCCGGATCGTTCCCAGATACTCCGAGCTCCCGATGAGGATATCCCGCCGCAATTTTGCCCGCAACTGGTCCTTGAGCTTTTCGCGGGGCATTTTCAGGGCATCCGGACGCATGTGGTAGCGGCCCTGGGGAGTGATGAGGATCAGGGAATCTCCCGGGAGCAAGACCTCGTCGAAGAACCGGTCCACGGCCTTGTCGATCTCGGACAGGTATTCCGACATCTCGAAGAACAGAACGAACTGACGGCTGACCTCGGGTGTCGCCCCTTTTTTCCCGTCCTCGCGTTTGATCTCCGTCTTCTTGATGAGATAGACCGATTCGATCGTCTGGGGCACCCCGTTCTCCAGGACCTCGAAATCCTGGAGCGTCAGATGATCGACGAACGTGTCGCCCTTAAAGACCCGGACGGGGATCTCGATGTTGACCACGGAGACGACATGCTGGAGCTCCTGGGCGAACGGACCCGAGACCAGCACCCCAGCCGCAAGAACGGGAAGCCATCTTTTCATTCTCATGTTTTCAGCCTACGATAGCCCGGCTAGTTTACCCGTTCTCCACGGAGAAAGCCATCGACATGTGGGCGGGCGGCCTCAGGCGAGGATCTTCCGCACGGCCTCGGCCGCCAGGGCCAAGGCCGCGGCCAGGTCGGCTCCGCGGTCGCCGGCGATCTCGACGAGCGACGGCCCGCCGCCGCCGCGGCCGTTGATCGCGGGAGAGACGACCGGAACGAGGCGCCTCATATCCAGATGGAGCGTCTCGGAACAGGCCAGGATCAGGTGGCCGCGGACCTCGGACCTGGCCCCGAATAAGACGACGAAGGAACCCTGCCGGATGAGCTGAAGGGCGAGGAACCGCGCCCCCTCGGGGGACTTATCGGCGAAAATCCGGCTGATGATCTTTCCCTCGGCTTGCTCCATGAAGTCCCGGGCTTCGAACACGGCCAGCGCTTCTTCGCCTTTTCTTGCATGTTTCTTGACCGCTTTGAGCTCCTCGGACAGCTTCGCCACCGAAGCGGCGACATCCGCCTCTTTGACGTTGAATTGATTCGCGGTTTGCCGGACGACACGGTTCTTCATGAGGTAATCCCGGAGCGCTCGGCCGCCGCAGACGAATTCGAAGCGGAGGTTGCCCCGGATGCGTTCCCATTTCGTGATCTTGATCAGCCCGATCTCGCCCGTCCGCCGGCAGTGGGTCCCGCCGCAAGCCGAATAATCGAACGCGTCCGCCTCGACGACGCGGATGAGCCCCGTCACTTTGGGGGGCCGCCGCAGGGGGATCTCGCCGATCCTTTCCTCCGGCACGAAATAGGTCTTGATCTCGCGGTTCTCGAACACGACCTCGTTGGCCCGGCGCTCGACGCTGGCGACGGCCTCCTCGTCGGCCTCGGCGATGCCGATCTCCAAGGTCGAGACATCGGGGCCGAGATGGAAGGACTTCGTTTCGCCGCGTAACAGCTCGAAGAAGGCCTGGGAGAGGATGTGCTGACCGGAGTGCTGCTGCATATGATCGAAGCGGACGGCCCGATCGACTTCGCCCCTGACCCGGGAGGCCGGGATCTCCGCGGCCAGGACGTGAACGATCCGCTCGCCGTCCTCGACGACCTTGAGGACCTCGACGCCGTCGAGCGTGCCTCTGTCCCAGGGCTGGCCGCCTGACTCCGGATAAAAACAGGTTTGATCGAGGACGACGGCAGGCCGGCCATCCACGACCGTCCGGTCCGCGACCTCGGCCTCGAACTCCGCACGATAGGCATCCTCGAAATACAGACGCCGCGTTCCGAGCTGTTTATTTTCCATCCGGGTCACCTCTGCCCTCAGAAGACAGGGACATTGACTTGAAAAAACGGGTACACGGACCGAATTAAGAAATTCGGTCCGTGTACTCCTCTAAATAAGAAATTCGATATGTGGTCCCAGATAATGAATGTCCTCATGTTCATTATAATATCCTAAGGATGATGAGGACCAGGAGCGCCGCCGCGAAGATGACGGCCACCGGTCCGATCAGGATCTTGTAGACGTCGCGCAGCTCGGCCTTGAAATAATCCGCCGTCAGGGCCAGGCAGAGGTGGGCGGGCGAGAGCAGGATCCCGCAGAAACCGCTGACATAGGCGAACATCAGCAGGACCATGTCCGGCCGGCCCTGGCCGATGATCGGCAGGAGGAGCGGAAAGGTGATGGCGACGAAGGCCTGGTTGACACCGGTCAACAGGGCGACGAAAAAAGGAGCGGCGAACAGGAGGAGATAAGCCGTGGCGCCGTGCGGGGGGAAGACGCGCACGACCGAATCCAGCGCTCCCGACACCTCCAGGATCCGCTTGAAGACCATGAGCGCGGCGGTGAGCAGGGCGATCTTGAGGGAGGCGCTGCGAACGACGATCGCCCACCGTTCCTTGAGGGTCATCCGGGAAAAGATCTGGGTCAAAGCGCTGGAGACGGCCAGGGCGACGAGCATGTTCAGCTTGAAAGCGAAGATCATGACGATCGTCAGAAAGATCGGCCAGATGCTCCAAATGACCCTTCCCACGTCCTTCCAGCTCCGGCCGTTGTTCTCCTCGGGCGGCAGGTAGGGCACGTTCCGGAAGAGGACGACCAGTCCCGTCGTCGCGGCCAGGAGGGTGAAGGGAAACTGGGCCAGGCAGATCTTCTTGATCGGGACCTGGAAGATGGCCGCGGCGAGGATGAGGTTCATATAAAGCGGCCAGCTGTATTCCCAGATGTGCCGGAACCAGTAGTTGAAGAACGTCATCCAGGGCTTCGTCAGCTTCCAGCGCCGGCCGGCCTCCTCGACGATCGGGGCGCCCATCATCGCTCCGGCCATCATCGGCAGGAGCCCGATGAAGGCGGAGGGAATGGCCAGGATCAGCCGCGGATCATGGACGAGGTTCTTCAGGGCGTCGACCATCCTCCGGAAATTGCCGCCGGCCTGCAGGACATGGCCGAGATAGAGGACGAGGATGATGATGCCGACGAGGGTCAGCGTCTCGCCGTCGATCAGGGCGCTCCCGACGTTCCGGACGAACGCCTTGAGCGGAAGGCCGAACAGGACCGCCGTCAAGGCCGAATCGAGGAACAGGACGAGGCCCAGGTCCCATTTTTTCCGGATGAGAAAAAGGAGGACCAGGATGACGGCGGAAATCTTGAGGAGGATCAGCATATCCTTAAACGTCCTTCAGCACCCGGCCAGTGATCTTGAAGTGTTTCTTGACGGTCTTGTCGAGGACCTCGAGGCCGTGGGCTTTCACCAGCGCCGCGGCCGCCACTTCGACCTGCGGCCCGGCCCCTTTGGGCAGGACCACGCCCCAGTCCTTTCCCAAAAAATGAAGCCGTTTCAGGAATTCGGCCCGGGCCAGGATGGAGGCCGCGGCCACGGCCGGGTCGGACTCCCCTTTCGTCCGCTGGACGAGCTCGATCGTCCGGCCCTGCTTCAGCAGGGCGTTGAGGACGAACCGTTCGTCCCCGAACTGGTCGGTGACCACCTTCGTACAGGGCGCCTCGGCCAGGATGTTCTCGATGGCCCGGGCATGCCCCCAGGCCAGCAGCTTGTTGAGGTTGCGCATTTTGGCGTAGAGCTCGTTGTATTTTTCCGGGCCGATGACGACGAGCGCGTGCGTGTAACCGGCCTTCAAGATCTCGGCGATATCGCGGCAGCGGTTGTCCGAAAGGGTCTTGCTGTCCCGGACGCCGAACTCCTTCAGAACGCCCTCTTGGCCGTCCGGGAGGAAAAAGCCGGCGATGACGAGCGGACCGAAATAATCGCCCTTGCCGGATTCGTCGGTCCCGATGTGTCCCGGCGTCCCGGGAAAAAGCTCGGATTGCCGCATGGGATGCTCCGCCGGATGAGGATCAGCGCCCCGTCACGAGCGCGGTTTGTTCCTTAGATATTTGTCGATCTCCGCCGCGGCGATCCGGCCGTCGCCCATGGCCAGGATGACCGTGGCGCCGCCCCGGATAATGTCGCCGCCGGCATAGACGCCTTCGAGGTTCGTGGCCATCGTCTTCCAATCGACGTCGATATTGCCCCATTTGCCCATCTTGAGGCCGGGGGTCGTCTGGGGAATGAGCGGATTGGGGCTCTGGCCGATGGCCACCACGACCAGATCCACTTCGGTGATGAACTCCGAGCCGGGAACCGGGACGGGCTTGCGCCGCCCCGAGGAGTCGGGCTCGCCGAGTTCCATCCGAAGGCATTCCATGGCCGTGAGCCGCCCCCGGTCGTCGCCGAAATAACGGATGGGCGCGGTCAGGAAGTGAAACTCGATCCCCTCCTCCTCGGCATGGTGGATCTCCTCGGTCCGGGCCGGCATCTCGTGGCGGGAGCGGCGGTAGATGATGATGGAACGGTCCGCGCCGAGGCGCTTGGACGTCCGCACCGAATCCATGGCCACGTTGCCGCCGCCGATGACGGCCGCGCATTTCGAAGGGAAGACGGGCGTGTCGTAATTGGGAAAGTCGTAGGCTTTCATCAGGTTGACGCGGGTCAGGTATTCGTTGGCCGAATAGACGCCGACGAGGTTCTCGCCGGGGATCTTCATGAAGTTGGGCAGGCCGGCGCCCGAACCGATGAAAAAGGCCTCGAAACCTTCCTGCCGCAGGTCGTCGAGCGTCGCGGTTTTGCCGACGACGAAGCTCGTCCTGATCCCGACGCCGAGCTTCTGCAGGTAATCGACCTCGGCCTTGAGGATGGCCTTGGGCAGGCGAAACTCCGGGATGCCGTAGATCAGTACGCCCCCGGAGATATGGAGGGCCTCGAAGATCGTTACCTCGTGGCCCAGCTTGGCCAGGTCCCCGGCCACGGTCAGGCCGGCCGGGCCAGCCCCGATGATGGCCACTTTGCGCCCCGTCGACGGCGGAATCGGCGGGATGACGATGTTCCCGGCCCCCCGCTCGAAGTCGGCGGCGAACCTCTCCAGGTTTCCGACGGCCACGGGGACGCCCGTCGATTTCTTGACGTTGCAGATTTCCTCGCACTGCGTTTCCTGGGGGCAGACGCGGCCGCAGATGGCCGGCAGGGAGTTCGTCTCTTTGAGTTTCCAGGCGGCCTCGAGGAATTTGCCCTGTTCGATGAGCTTGACGAAGCTCGGGATGTCGATGCCGACCGGACAGCCGGCCACGCACTGCGGATTGACGCAGTCCCAGCAGCGGCGGGCCTCGGCCATGGCCGCTTCGGCGTCGAGTCCTTGGTTCACTTCCTTGAAGTCGCGGTTGCGCTCCTCGGGCGGCCGTTCGGGCATCTTCTGGCGGCCGAACTTCATCCGCTCCTTGAGCGGGAGGGCCTTGCGGATCTCCTTGCGCCAGTCCTTATCGAACTCCGCCTTGAGCACCGCTTTCTGCTCGGGCGTGATGTCTTTCTTCTCTTCGGCCATGGTTCGTCCGTCTCTCTATCTCACGGAAAGTTCGATCGCTCCCAGTGGCACAGCGAGCGGATCTCGTCGTCGAAATAGGATTTCCGCCGCTTGAATAATTCGTCCCAGTCGAGCTGATGACCGTCGAAGTCCGGCCCGTCCACGCAGGCGAATTTCGTCTGGCCGCCGGCCGTGCAGCGGCAGGCGCCGCACATGCCCGTGCCGTCGACCATGACCGGATTGAGGCTGACGATGGTCTTGATCCCGAGCGGCTTGGTGGCCATGGAACAGCGGTACATCAGGTAGGTGCAGCCGATGGCCACGACCCGGTCGATCTTCGGCTCCGCCTTGGCCACCTCCTCGATCTTGGCCGGGACGTAGTCCTTCGATTCCAGGGCGAAGTCGCGGGCGGAGATAAAGAGCCGGTCGCTCGCCGCCTTCAGTTTGTCTTCCCAGTAGAGGAGGTAATTGGCCTTGACGTCGATGATCGTCAGGACCCTGTTGCCGGCTTTCTTCAGGGCCCGGGCGAGCGGATAGATGGCTCCGATGCCGAAACATCCGCCGGCCAGGAGCACGGTCCCGAAGTTCTCGATCTCCGAGGGCTTCCCCAGCGGGCCGACATAAACGGGGACCTCGTCGCCGGGCTGGAGAAGGGACAGCTTGTGGGTCGAGGTTCCGACGAGGATGAAGACCGACGTCACCGATCCTTTTTCGAGGTTCCAGTCGGCGATGGACAGGGGAATGCGCTCGCCGCGCTCGTCGGGCATGATGATGACGAACTGGCCGGGCCGGCATTTCTTCGCCACCTCCGGCGCGTGGACCTCGATCAGATGCAGGTTGGGGACGAGGCGCCGGCGGTCCAGAATCTTGGCCATTATTTATGTCCTCGGACGATATTCAAGCTCTTGATGTCCCGGCTCATGGCCAGGCCTTTGTAGCGGTCCGGGTCGTGTTCGTAGAGCGGGGCCGCTTCCTCCGCGGAGGGTGTCCGCACGGCGAACGCCCGGCTTTCCTTGGCCGGCTCCTGGACGAAGGTCTCCGCTTTCCGCTCGAGGCCGTTCAGACCGCGAAAGGCCGGAACGGTCTTCGCCATGGCCTCAAAAACCGCCGAGGCGGCCTCATAGGCGAAGCCGGGCAGGCCCATCGTCCCGGCCAGATCGCAAATGATCCGCCAACCGGGCCTCGCCTCGCCGCTCGGAGCGATCGCCGGGCTGAATTTCTGGAGGCGGCCTTCCATGTTGACGAACGTTCCCTCGCTCTCGACGAATGTCGTCGCCGGCAGGATCACGTCGGCGAATTCGCCCGCGTCGCCGAGATAACTGTCCTGGACGACCATGAATTCCGCGGGGGATCGCTCCATCCTCGGAAGGTGCCCGCACACATAAAGCGCTTTGAATGCGCCGCCCAGGATCGAACGGCCGATCTCGCGGGCCGAGGGCGCCCCATCGCGGAAGTGGGCGGCGATCTCGAGAGCGCCGCGGACATTGCTCTCCAGGCCGAGCGGAATGAACAGGGCCTGGTTCTGAAGGGCCAGGTTCCAAAGGGCGACGATGTTCGCTTTGCCGCCGGGGCCTTCGGCGAACGTCGCGTTGAAAAGGAACGCCGCCGGCCGGCGCTTCTCCAGAAGCTGAACCAGGCGATGGAGCTTCTCCTCCGGCAGTCCCGAGGAGGCGACCGCATCGGCGATCTTGAATTCCTGGAGATGCTTCTTAAACTCGGCCTCGCCCTTGGGCCCGCTTCCGTTCTGTGGATGGCCGTCCCCGGCCAGGATCTTGGACAGGCCGGTCAGGAGATCGAATTCTTTTCCTCCCGGGATCTTGAGCCAAGCCGAGGCGCAGCGGATCGAAGGCGATTCCTTTCCGCCGACGACGATGAGCCGGGCCCCGTTCTTAACGGCCTGATGGATCTCGAGCCCGACCATCGGCGGACAGTTGCCGAAGAGGAGGATGACCCGGGACTTGGCGATGTCGGAGATCCGGCCGTTCAACGGCGGAGCGATGTCCTGCTCCGCGGCCGCCTCCAGAAGGCGCGCCGGAGCCGAAAAAGCCTCGACGCCGCTGAGGTTGGGGGTTTTAAGTCCTTCGCGGGCGAACTTGCGGAGGATGAAGAGGTCCTCGCAGGGATCCTGGGCGGACCCGAACACGGCGATATCCCGGGGCGCGGTGGCCGCAAACCGCCTCGCGACCAACCCGAGCGCCTCGTCCCAACCGGTCTCCTCGAGCCGGCCGTTCTTACGGACCAGGGGTTTGAGGACCCGCCGGGGGTGATGGACCGCGTCGCGGACCAGGAAACGGCCGCGGACGCAGGCCTGCCCCCGGTTGACCGGACCGTTCTCGGCGGGAACCGAAGCCTGGATCCGGCCTTGCTTGACATGTATCGTCAGCTCGCAGCCCTGGCTGCAGAAGCCGCAGATCGTGGCCTTCTTTTCATCGGGGAGCGTCTCGTACTTGACCGTCTTTTCGGTCAGGGCGCCGGTCGGACAGACGTCGACGCAGGCTCCGCAGAACTGGCAGCCGGAATCGAGAAGGGGGCGGCCGAGGGCCGTGCCGATGACGGTCTGGGAACCGCGGTTGACGAAGGCCAGGGTCGAAGCGCCCCGCACCTCGTGGCAGATGCGGACGCACCGGCCGCAGAGGATACAGAGATTTTCGTTGCGCTCGAAGAACGGGTCCTTTCGATGGATCTCCTGATCCCGGTAGAGGGCCGGAAAATGAAGATTGTCGGGTTTCAGATGCTCGACTACGGTCTGCAGGTCGCAGCGGCCGTTGTTCGGACACAGGACGCAGCCCGTCACCTCGCCGACCTTGCGGATAGTGGATTTGTGGTCCTCGCAGGTCTCCTTCTCCCGGCAGATCAGGCAGGCGCTGGGATGTTCGGAAAGGATGAGGTCGAGGATCTGCAGGCGCATCTTCTGAAGGGACGGAGAGCTGGTGACGACCACCATGCCGTCCTCGGCATACGTCCCGCAGGCCGGAACGACGCCCCGGCGTCCCCTGACCTCGATGACGCAGAGCCGGCAGCCGCTGAACGGGACGAGGCGGGGATGGTCGCAGAGCGACGGGATATAGATCCCGCTCTCGCGGGCGGCGTCGAGGACGGACTTCCGGCCTTCGACGTCGACGTTCAGGTGATCGATGGTGATCTTCATGGGGCGATCCGTTCCCGGCTTTTGCCCGTCAACCGGGAGACGGCCCGGACCTTCGCCGGGCAGACATCGTAACAGGCCCCGCATTTGACGCAGAGGGCCTGGTCGACCACGTGGAGCTTCTTGCGCTCGCCGCTGATGGCGTTCACCGGGCAGTTCTGTTTGCACAGGAGACAGCCGATGCATTTATCGGGTTCGATGTAATACGTCACCAGGTCCTTGCAGACCCGGGCCTGACAGCTCTTATCCGAGATGTGGGCCTCGTATTCATGCCGGAAATAGCGGAGCGTGGTCAGGATCGGATTCGGGGCGGTCTGGCCCAGGCCGCAGAGCGAAGCCGCCTTGACCGTGTTGGCCAGGTCCTCGAGCCGGGCGATATCGTTGGGCTCCCCTTCTCCCCGGGTGATGCGGGTCAGAAGATCGAACATCTGGCGGGTCCCGACCCTGCAGGGGACACACTTGCCGCACGATTCCTCCTGGGTGAAGCCGAGGAAATAGCGGGCTACGTCGACCATGCACGTGTCCTCGTCCATGACGATCATCCCGCCCGAGCCCATGATCGCCCCCGCCTGGACGAGCGAGTCGTAATCGATGGGCAGGTCGATCTTTTCGGCCGGGATGCATCCGCCCGACGGACCGCCGGTCTGAACGGCCTTGAGCGTCTTCTTGTCCTTGATGCCCCCGCCGATGTCGTAGATGATCTCGCGAAGGGTGATGCCCATGGGCACTTCCACGAGCCCCGTGTTGTTGATCTTTCCGACCAGTGAGAAGATCTTGGTCCCCTTGCTTTTTTCGGTCCCGATCTTCCCGTACCAGTCGGCGCCTTTTTCGATGACGACGGGCACGTTGGCCCAGGTCTCGACGTTGTTGATGTTGGTTGGCTTTCCCCAGAGGCCTTCCTGGGCCGGGAACGGCGGCCGCTGTCGGGGGAAGGCCCGCCGCCCTTCGATCGAGGCCATAAGCGAGGTCTCTTCGCCGGAGACGAACGCCCCGGCGCCTTGAACGATATGGATGTCGAAATGGAATTCGGATCCCAGAATGGACGGGCCGAGCAGGCCCACTTTGCGGCTTTGTTCCAGGGCCCGGGTGACGTGCTTAACGGCCAAAGGGTACTCCATCCGGACGTAGATGTATCCCTCCGAGGCGCCGATGGCGTAGGCTCCGATGATCATCCCCTCGACTATGCTGTGGGGATTTCCCTCGAGCAGGCTGCGGTCCATGTAAGCCCCGGGATCTCCTTCATCGGCGTTGCAGATGACGTATTTGGGGTGGTTCGGAGCTTCCCGGCACAGCTCCCACTTCCGGCCCGTGGCGAAACCCGCCCCGCCCCGGCCGCGCAGCCCGGATGCCTTGATCTCATCGATCACGCCTTCGGAGGTCATGTCGAAGAGCGCCTTGCCCAGGGCCTGGTAGCCGCCGAGGGCGATATAATCCTCGATGCGTTCCGGTTCGATGTGGAAATTGTTCTCGGTCAGGAGCCGCATCTGTTTCTGGTAGAAAGGGATCTCCTTCTGGCGGCTGAAGCGATGTCCGGAGGCCGGATCGGTATAGGTCAGCGACGGAATGATCTTGTCGTTGAGGATGGTCTCCTCGAGGATCGCGGGAACGTCCTTGGGGGCCAACTTTTTATAAAAGGTGCCCTGGGGATAGATGATGAGGCTCGGCTCCATTTCACAGAAGCCGTGGCAGCCGGTGACCTCGATCCCGACCCTGTCCGCGAGACCCCGCTTGTCGATTTCCTGCCTGAGGGCGTCGAGGACCTGGAGCGAGCCGCTGGCCCGGCCGCAGGTGCCCGACGTGACGACGATCGTCTTCTTACCCGCCGGTCGGTCCTCGAGGATCTTGGCCCGCCATTCGGCCAGGTGATCGGGATGGGTCAGTTTCCTCATGAGGTTCGGCCCGCCGCGCGGTATTTATCCAGGATCGAGTCGACCATCTTCTGGGTGACGAGGGAATGGTATTCGCCGTTGACGACGACGACCGGGCCGATGGCGCAGCAGCCGAGGCAGTTGACCGTCTCCAGGGTGAACTTCCGGTCCGGCGTGGTCCGGCCGGCCTTGATCCCGAGCTTGCGCTCGAACTCTTCGACGATCCTCACCCCGCCGCGCACGTGACAGGCCGTGCCCAGGCAGACCGTCACGACATGCTCCCCCTTGGGCTCGAGGGTGAAAGCCTTATAGAACGTGAGCACGCCGAAGATCTCGTTGGCCGAGAGGCGAAGGTGTTTGGCGATCGCGAAGATGGAATCAGGAGGGATGTGCCCGAACTCGGCCTGGATCCGATGGAGGATATGGATCAGCTCTTTCTGAGCCGAGCTCGTTTCCTTAAGGATGTCCTCGACGGTCATGGTTCCGTGGTTATCGATGATATCCGCTGTTACAAGAATTTTAAAGGAAAGGGATGATATCAAAATCAACGCCGGAACACAATATCTCCGTCGACGACGGTCATCGTGACCCTCGCTTCCCGGATCTCCTCCGGCTTGATCTCGAACAGGTTTCGGTCGAGGACGACGAGATCGGCCCGTTTTCCGGCCGTGATCGATCCCTTGAGGGCCTCAGCGAACTCGGCGAAGGCGCCGTTGAGGGTGAATCCTTTAATCGCTTCCTCCAGCGGGATCTTCTGCTCCGGGACCCAGCCGCCCGGATTCTTGTCGTCGAGCGTCCGGCGGGTGACGGCGGCGTAAATCCCCAGAATCGGGTCCATAGGGGCCACCGGCCAGTCCGAACCGCAGGCCAGCCTTACCCCGTTGTCCAATAAGGTTTTGAAAGGATATGTCCAACGAGCCCGCGCCGGGCCGATCTTCGATTGGGCCCAGCGGCCGTCGTCGATGAGGTGGTAGGGCTGGACCGAGGCGATGACGCCGAGCTTCCCGAAGCGGACGATATCGGCGGGCCGGAGATGCTGGGCGTGCTCGATCCGGAAGCGCCGGTCGCGCCCGCCGGGCCGGGCCGCGGTCCGTTCGTAGATGTCCAGGATGATCGCGTTGGCCCGGTCGCCGATAGCGTGGAGGGCGACCTGCAAGCCGCCCGCGTCGGCGGCCAGGACGCGTTTTTCCATGGCCCCGTCCGGGAACATCTGGCCGTTCAAAAGGCCGCTCGTTTTCGGGTCATCTTCGTACGGCTCGAAGAAATAGGCGGTCGCCGAGCCGAGCGATCCGTCGGCGAATCCCTTCAGGCCGGCGAAGCTCAACCGGTCGTTCCCGAACGGCGTTTTAAACTTCAGCCGCAGGGCGAGATCCTCGGACGTGATGGGGATATAGAACGTGATCCGCGTCGTCAATTTGCCGCTTTTTAAAAGGTCCTGGTAGAGATCGAAACCGACTTCGCCGGACACGTCATGGACCGAGGTGACGCCCTTTTCCGCGGCGGCCCGGAGCGCCGCTTCCACCGCCCTCAAGTTCTGTTCGAGGGACGGGGCCGGGATCTTGTCGTAAACCAAGTCCATGGCCGCGTCCTTCAAGATGCCGGTCGGCTCGCCGGTGGCCGGGTCCTTGACGATCTCGCCGCCGGCCGGGACGGGGGTGGCCTTGGTGACACCGGCCAGCTTCAAGGCCAGGCTGTTGGCCAGGATCATATGCTCGTCGAGACGGTTGACGCAGACGGGATGGTCGGGCGTGACGGCGTCGATCCACTCCTTGCGCGGGAGCTCGACGGGATCGAACTGGGTGTGGTCCCAGTCGCCGTTCAGGATCCACTCCCCCTTCGGCAGGCTCTTGGCCTTCGCCGCGATGCGCGCCGCGAATTCGTCCCTGGTTTTCGCCTCGCGGAGCTGGATGTTCATCAGGGAGTATCCGCCGTTCACGAAGTGGACGTGGCTGTCGATGAAGCCGGGCAGAACGAAGGCGTTCTTGAGATCGATCGTCTCGGTTTGCCGGCCGGCCATTTTTCGGATCTCGCTCGTCGTCCCCACGGCCGCGATCCGCCCGTCGCGGACAGCGACGGCCTCGGCCCAGGGCCTCGCCGAATCGACCGTCCAGATCCTGCCGTTGATCAGGACCTTATCGGCCATCGGAACGGCTCCCCTCCCACAGGCGATCAAAGCGCAGGCCGCTAAAACGGCGAACGCGGGCAAAGCCGGACGGTCTCTCATGATTACCTCCGATCATAGCTCGATCTTATCGAAATCCCGGGAAACGATCATGTCGGCATCCTTTATAGTGAATTCGACCTCGAAAATCAAATCGCCGTTGACAGGGGGCGCCACTTCGGCTAAAACGTGTTTATGAAAAACGTCGAGCTCCAGGTTTCTTCGCCGGGGCGCATGTGCCTCTTCGGCGAGCATCAGGATTACTTCGGGCTGGCCATCATCGCCGGGGCCATCGATCTGCGGATCACGATCAGCGGACGCCGCCGCGCCGATCAGACGTTCGTCATCGACCTTCCGGACATGGGCGCCAAGGAGGAATTCTCCTTCGCCCGGGAGATCCCCTACGACCAGAAGCGGGACTATCTCAAGAGCGCCGTCAATATCCATCGCCGGGCCGGGCTGCCGATGACCGGCTGGGACTGCCAGGTGCGGGGAACGATCCCCATCAACGCCGGGACGTCCAGCTCATCGGCCCTGGTCGTGGCCTGGAACAAGTTCCTCCTCGAAGCGGCCGGCGATCCGCGGGCGCGCCGGCCCCACGATATCGCCGAGCTCGGATACTTAACCGAGGTGGCCGAATTCAAGGAGCCGGGGGGGAAGATGGACCACTACGCCTCGGCCCTCGGCGGCGTCGTCTGGATCCGCTTCGACGATCCGATGAAGCTCGACCAGCTCGAAAATCCGCTCGGGACGTTCGTCCTGGCCGACTCGCTCCAAAAGAAGGACACGACGGGAACGCTGGGTTTCATCAAGAGCCGCGTCCTCGAGGGCGCGGCCCGGGTGGCCAAGACGATCGCCGGATTCGACTTGAAAAGCCCGCTCACGGCCGGAGTCATGGCCGAGATCGATAAACTTCCGACCGATCATCGGCGGCTGCTCAAGGGGACGCTCATGACCCGGGACCTGACCAAGGAGGGCGCCGCTCTCTTCCAGGCCAAGCCTTTCGACCATGAGAGATTCGGGGCTCTGTTGACCGCCCAGCATGCGGTCCTCCGCGACCATCTCCAGATCTCGACGGAAAAGATCGAAAGGATGATCGCCAAGGCCCTTGACGCCGGCGCGTTTGGTGCTAAAATAAACGGCTCGGGCGGGGGCGGGTGCATGTTCGCTTACGCCCCGAACGCTCCCGAAAAGGTCGCTTCGGCCATCGCCGAAGCGGGCGGCCGGCCGTTCATCGTCCATATCGCCGAAGGCGTGAAACGGGATGTGTAGTTTGGAGGATTTTTGATGCTTGACGCGACGAGACTCCGCAAAGGGATGATCATAAAACGGGAGGACGGCCAGCTCTGGCGCATCGTCGAGATGCAGCTCATCACCCCCGGCCGATGGAAGGCCATGGTCCAAACGAAGCTCCGCAGCCTGAAGGACAATACGGTCACGGATTACCGCTTCCGGTCTGAAGAGCGGGTCGAGCAGGCCTTCATAGACGAAACGCCCATGGAATTCCTTTATCATAGCGGCGACGATTATTTCTTCATGAATCCGTCGACCTTCGACCAGGTCACTCTGACGGCCGACGTCATCGGCGACGCCGTCAAGTACCTCGTGCCGAACATCGTTTACAGCGTCGAATCGTTTGAAGGCAAGCCGGTGAGCGTCGTTCCTCCGATCACCCTTCAATTGAAGGTCACTCACACCGAACCGTTCATGAAAGGGGCCACGGCCTCCGCCTCCTTTAAGCCCGCCACCCTCGAGAACGGCCTGACGGTCATGGTCCCGCCGTTCATCAAGGAAGGGGATGTCCTGAAGATCGACACGAGGGACGACTCCTACCTGGAACGGGCGTAAGGAACAGCAGAAGATAATTAAAACATCTGCTTGATCGTGGCGGTATTGCCGGCGGCGTCCTTGACCAGGATCGTGATCATCTTGTCCGATTTCGCGTCCAAGGCGACCTTGAACTTGAAGCTCTCCTGTTTCGAATCGCAGATCCCGTCCTCGGGAAAAACGACGCGCCAGTCGTCCGGCCGGACCAGATAACGGACCTCTTTGATCGGCGAGAAGGCGTCCTCGGCCAAAAAGCTCAGACTGAGCTGACTGCCGTCCTTGACGGCCTGCAGGCTTTTGACCTGGGGGGGCGAATTATCGATGACCATGGCCAGGCTGACCTTTTCCGAGGTCTTTTCGAGCGCTTGAGGATTGGAGGACAGGTCCGACGCCGTCACTTTGAGAAAATAAACGCCGTCGGGGAAATTCGTCGTGGCGAATGTGAACAGGTTCTCCGTCCAGCCGTCCTCGAGCACGCGCCACTCCTTCTCCCCTTCCTGACGAAGGGAGATCGTATAAAGAAGGGTGTCGCCGTTCTCGTCGTCGGCGTCCCATTGGATCGTCTGATAACCTTTGCGCTCTACCTTTTTGGGCATCGCGAAGCGGAGCCCGTCGTCTTTTTTCGCGGCCGCGTCGAAGGCTCTTTTCTCCATGCCCTGGATGATCTCGTCCTGATCGGGCATCTTTAAGAAGACCTCGTTCGGAGCCAGCGCCTCGAGACGGGAAAAAGCCGGGGCGATGTTCGTCTGGAGATAGAATAAGGCCGCCTTTGACAGCACCGGCGGCTGCTTCCCCGAGAGGGCCTTGAACAACGCCCGGAACTGCAGATAACGGGCTTTCGGGCTGAGGATCTGCTCGCCGTCCTTTTTTTGATATGGAGGGGACCAATCGCTCCAGCTCGGGCCGGGCTCATACGAGTTTCCGCTCCGCGTTTGGAATTGAACGAGCGCCCCCTCGGGCAGATCGGCGTCCCAGCTCATCTTGCCCCAAGAGGAGAGGATCCTCGCGTCCAGGACCGGACTGATGTACTCCCCGCTCAAGCGCTGCTCGGGATAGATGACACTGAGCTGGACCGGATTGTTGGACAGAATATAAGTTCTCACCCCGACGGGCTGGAGGTCGAAGATCTGCTCGGAATTTTTCTGAAGGACGAGCGTCGCCTTTTCGTCCTTGTCCAGGGCGACCAGACGGCCCTTCGGACCCGTCCCGAAATAGAGCCTCTTTTCGACCTCGTTCCAGAAAAGACTATAGACCATCTCATCGGTCGACGACCACAGGCGCGTCGCGATGCCGTTCGGGGCGATCCGGTAGAGGGCGCCCGGCTCTTTCAAGGATGAGGCCGCCGCGGGAGCGGATTTGGCCGGAGCGCGCGCGGCCTGAACCGCCTGTGCCGCCGGCTGCGGCGCCGCCGCCGTGGCCGAGATGGAGATCATCACGTCCGTGTCGCGGCCGCCCGCCGGCACCGGGAGATCGTCTTTCTTCCCCCGGCTCGTCGTCCCGCCGGCCGCCGCGTAGATGTTCCCGTCGAGATCGAAGGCCAGGCTACGAACCTCTTCATAGGGAGATTCGAAGATGACCGCCGCTTTTCCGCCCTTGGCGATCCGGTAAACGAGCCCGTTCCCGCCGCTGCCGGCGATGATGTCTTTGGTCTTGTCCAGGCGCAGGCAGAGGACATGGTTTTCCTGGGCTTTGAAGATCATCCGTCCTTCACCCTGGGGATTGATCTCGTAAATGCCGCCGATCTCCCCGACGGCCGCGAGCAGATTGCCGTCCTCCAAGAACTGAAGGTTCCAGATGTATTTCTCGCTCGGGTCGAAAAAGTCGGCGCTTTTGCTCTGGGCCGTGATCTTGTAGATCTTCCCGTTGGGCGACGTTCCCGCGTAGAGGACGCCTTTCTTGTCCATGGCCAGGCAGGTCACGTCCATCTCGGAGGTCTGGGCGTAAAGCTCGGCCTTGCCGTCCTTCGCGATCCGGTAGATCCGTCCTCCATGGCCCGTCCCGAGATAAGCGATCCCTTCGGGCGTCATCAGGAACGAAAGATAAAAATCCTCGGTCGGGCCATCGATCAAATCCTCGCGCGGAGCCAGCGTCAGCCGTCCGTCCGAAGCGAGGGAGACGCCGTCGAACTTGCCCCGCAGGAAATCATCAAAGAGGCGGAACGTCCATTTCTGCGGGACGACGGCCAGGGCGGCCGTGACCGCGAGGAGGGCCAAGGCCAGCGTCGCGAGTGTCTTTTTGCTCATGCCGTTTCTCCACAAAGGAATCGTCCCGGCCGGTTATTTTCGGATCTTGATCGGGATCGAGGCCAGGCCTTTGAATATATAAGGGAGAGGGATCTGATATTCGCCCAGGGTGGAGCTGGTGAGTTCGGTCGGCGCCGGAGAAGCCGCCCGCGGCGAGGCGAAGAGCGACTTCATGGCCGGAGGGAGGTTGGGCATCTCCTCGCCCCGGAGGAACAGGCCCGGCTTGGAGGCGATGATCTTGAAATAGATCCGGTTGTTCTTGCGCAGGTTGTTGATGAGGCGGACGAGCTGGTTCAAGCTTCTGGGAACGATGCCCGCCGCGCGATAGATCCCCGTCTCCACCTGCTGCATCGAGGCCGCGTCCCCGACGATGAGCTGGAACTCGGACCCGGCCGGAAGGTTGGGCGTCGTCAGCGGCACTTCCTCGACCCGCATCTCGCCGCGGAAGGTCCGGTAAAAGACCTTGACGGTGATGGTCTCGCCCGGCGCGGCTTCGTATTTATCGAGCCAGACCCGCTCCAGCGCGGCGAACCGCGCCTGGTCCACCGACTTCAGGCCCAGGTCGATCCGGTGAAAGCCGACGTCCTTGAACTCGTTGCTTCCCAGGAAGAAGATGACGGCCGTGATGAAGTTGGCCGCGTCAAGGATGGCGGCGTCGAAATTTCCCGAATACATGTCCTCCAGGTGGATGGTCTGGACGCTCGGACCGGTGTCCAAGTAGATGTCGCCCTGCAGCTCGAGCGTCAGATCGCCCACGGCCCGCTCCTCGCTTTGGAGCAGGGCCAGCAGCGACATGTTGACCAGCACCGGCGTCAGGATCGGGTCGGCGACGACCTTGAAGCCGTACTCCCGGAGGTTGGTGCTGTCGTCGAAGAGCCGGACGTTGAACGGGACGAGGCTGGGGATCCTGCCGATCTCGCCCAGCGCTCCCGACGTCCGGTCCTGCAGGAACGTTCCGATAGTGATCCCGGTCGAGGCCAATTTGAAGGAATTGTCGAGCGTGGGCACGACGGTGATGATCTTCGCCTTGGCCATGGCGTAATTCACGTCCCCCAGGTTATAAAGAGGATGGCCGAAAGCGAGGATCTTCGTCCCATCCACGTAAGTCACCGTGCCGACGGCCGAGAGATCCAGGTCGCCGGTCACGAGCTGGAGCGTGACCGGATCGCCTTCGCGGAGGACCATGTCCAAGGCCGTCGGTTTCTCGAGCGTCTGGGCCCCGCCGCCGGATTTGACCGGATAGAAGCCCATGCGGGAGAAGAACGGGCCGACCTTTTCCATCACCCTCGGCGAGAAACCGCCGAAGACCAAGGGAATCTTCAACGGATTGAGGCCCTGGCCCAGGGCGGCTTGGCTTTCGCGCGCCGGGAAGATGTCCTTCCGGAGCTCGAACAGACGCTCGAGGGACAGGGTCGGCGTGAAGGGGATCTCCGAAGAGAGCGGCGACGGACCGGACTTCTTTTTTTCCGAGGACAAGGCCATCATTTCGCCGATCGGCGTGATCCCGGCGATCGCTTCCTTGGCGTAGGGAAAGCTGAAGGCCACGGCGCCGATGAGCTTGCCGTCAATATAAACAGGGCTGCCGCTCATGCCGGCGATCACGCCGGTCGTCTCCAGGTTCTTACCCGTAAGCCGGGCGATGATCACGTTTCTTTTGGGATTGGTGTTGGCCAGAACGCCCAGGATATCCGCGTCGAACTCCTCGATGCGGCTCTCCTCGAAGACCGTCCGGCCCTTCCCTTTCTGGCCGGCCTTGACCTGGTCGAGGGGCATGATCACCGTCTGGGCGGCGGCGAAGGCCGCGAGCAGGACGATAAGACCGGTGACACGCACCAGCCTCTTGGGTACACATACCGAATTCACGAACCGATTAACGCGTTTTCTCAATATATAGCCTGTGTCATTAGCAGGTTTGACCGCCCAATGGGTTTGACATACAATGCCTCTCCATCATGAACGTCTTCGTCACCGGCGGCACGGGTTTCATCGGGACTCATCTCATCGAGCGGCTGCTCGATCTCCGGGCCGAGGTCTTCGCCCTCGTCCGGGATCCCGGCCGCGCCTCCTTCGCCAAAGAGGCCTCCGTTCATCTTCTCAAGGGCGATCTGTTCGACATTCCGGCCTTGCCCTCCAACCTGGACTGCGTCTACCATCTTGCGGGATTGACCAAATCCTTGAAAGCGGCAAATTATTATACTGTAAACCAGAGAGGAACGGCAAGCCTTTTCGACGCCCTCGCCCGGCGGCGGCAGTTCCCCAAGGTCGTCATCCTCTCCAGTTTGTCCGCCTGCGGCCCTTCCGACGGAAGCACCGGCCGCCGGGAAAGCGACCCGCCCGCGCCCGTGACGGCCTACGGCGAAAGCAAGCTCGGCGGCGAAAAAGAAGCTTTGGCCCGCCGCGACCGCTTCCCCGTGACGATCCTCCGCGTCGGAGCCGTCTACGGCCCCCGGGACGCCGATTTTCTAGTCTTTTTCAAGTTCATCAAGCGCGGCCTGATGCCCGTCATCGGGATCGAGCAAAAGCTCATCAGCCTGTGTTACGTCAAGGACCTCGTCCGGGCGCTCGAGCGCGCCGGCCGGGCCGGCCTGCAGAGCGGGGAGATCCTGAACATCGGTGATCCCGTGCCCCGGACCATGGAGGACATCGGCCGGGCCGCCGCCCGGGCTCTCGGAAAGACTCCGAAAAAGATCGTCGTGCCGAAGTCCATGGCCAAGGGCGTTTCGTTTTTCCGGGAACTTCTCAGCGCGGTGACCGGTCGGCCGCACATCGTCAACTGCGATAAGTTTTTAGAGTATTTGCAGCCGGGTTGGGTGGCCGACGTCGAGAACGCCCGTCTCAAGCTGTCCTTCGACACGAGCTTTTCCCTTGACGAGGGCCTTCGGGAAACGATCCGCTGGTATCAAGACGCCGGTTGGCTCTAAAGGACTTTGGCGAAGATCAGAGTGCGGGCCCTAAATTTGGTCGAGCTCTTCAGGCACCAGCCGTCTTTGGCGGAGGTGGCGAAATACTTGACCCGGCCCTGAAGGACGAAAATCCCGCGGGTCGCCTTCGGGCTGACGGTGAAGCCGATCTCGACGGGCTTTTTCAGGTTCAGGCGCTGCCTGCCGTTCTCTTCGACGACCTCGAGGTTCAGGTCCGAAGCGGTGAAAAAATTCTTGGGAAAAAGGAGGTCGGTTCCGGGGCCGAACTCAATGATGAAGGACGGCAGGGAATTGACGGTGAAGCCCTCTTTGACTCTAATCTTGAGGATGATCCGGCCCTCTTCGCCCCGGGCCACCCGCAACGGGAGGATGCTCGCTTCGACCTTGATCGGGTCCTCCTGCGCGGGAGGAAGAGAAGCGGCGCAGAAAAGAAGGCCCAGTCCGGCCAGCACGGCCTTTTTCAGGAGGGCGGCTTCGGGATGTTCGCGCATACAAGGTCAGTTTAGGCGCGTTGCACGCTTCAAGTCAAGCGCGCGCGAGGTCCTCTAACCCAAATTTGCCGATAGGGCCTGTCATCGCGAGGAGCGGAGCGACGCGGCGATCCGACTTAAGCTTTTTCTTTCTTTTTTAAAATCTCTTGAATATAATGGGCCACATGCAAAGGCGGTGCGCATGAATCCACGAACGATCATCACCGGAACGGGTCATTTCGTCCCTCCGAAGGTCGTCACCAATTTCGACCTTGAAAAGATCATGAACACATCTGACGAATGGATCCAGCAGCGGTCCGGCATCCGGGAGCGTCACTACGCCGAGGACGGCGTGGGGAGCTCGGACCTGGCCGTGGAGGCCGCCCGGCGGGCGATCGAAAGCGCGGGGATCGACAAGTCCGAGATCGATTTCATCATCGCCGCGACGATCGCCCCGGACCATTATTTCCCGGGCATCGGGGTCATGATCCAGGCCAAGCTCGGCCTGTCGACCATCGGCGCCCTGGACGTCCGCAACCAGTGCAGCGGATTCATCTACGCCCTATCCGTGGCCGACCAGTACATCCGCGCGGGCAGCTTCAAGAAGATCCTCCTCTGCGCGGCCGAAGTCCAATCCCACAACCTGGATTATTCCGATGAAGGCCGGGACATGGCGGTTCTCTTCGGGGACGGCGGGGCCGCCGTGATCCTCGAGCCGAACCCGGCCGACGACGGCCGCGGGATCCTTTCGACCCACCTCTACTCCGACGGCCGGTCCTACCGGGACCTCTGGATGGAACACCCCAGCTCGAGTCGAAAACCGACGATTTCGCCCGAGCTTTTCGAAACGGGCGGCTTCTTTCCCCGGATGGACGGCAAGAACGTCTTCAAGAACGCTTCCGTCCGCATGCCCGAAGCGGTCATGACCGCTCTCCATCACAACAACCTGGCCATCGACGATGTGGCCTACCTCATTCCCCACCAGGCGAACGACCGCATCTCCCAGATGGTCGCCCACAAGCTGCAGATCCCGATCGAGAAGGTCGCCCGCAACATCGACCGCTTGGGGAACACGACTGCGGCCTCCATCCCGATCGCCCTCGACGAGGCGGTCCGCGAGGGTCGGATCCGACGCGGCGATCACGTCGTTTTGACCGCCTTCGGGTCCGGTTTCACCTGGGCCTCGGCCGTGGTCCGCTGGTAAGGCTTAAAAAAGACTCGTCTTTTTTTGGCACATAAATTGCTCCAGTCACTCTTAGTTAAAATGATGCTCAAGCCAAGGGCCGAGCCCGACGGGAGCGGAGCGACTTTTCCTCGGGGAATTGCAATTGACGAGAAATTTGTGCTAGGATTCAGCGTTCGGTTAAGGACCTTCGATATAAAATTGTTTTACAAGAGGAGGAGGACATGAGGAAAAAACTCATCGCCGTCATGTTCGGCGTCTTCATTCTGGCCGGGTTCGGGTGGCTGTCATCCCAGCAGAATGGCGAAGATGCCAAGTTCAACAAGACGTTGGAAACCTATCTCGACGCCTATTGGAAATTCTTCCCGACGGCGGCGACGCTGGCCGGGTATCATAAGTACAACGACAAGCTCGAGGACCTCGCCGAATCCAACATCGAGGACTATCTGAAGACCGTCGACAAGGTCAGCGCCGATCTGGTCAACAAGGTCTCCAGGGACAAGTTGAGCCCGGAGGCGCAGATCGACTTCGACCTGCTCCGGGACGCGATCGAACTCAACCTCCTCCGGCTCGAGAAGATCGTCCCCCAACAGCTTAATCCGCTCTTCTATAATGAAATCCTCCTCCAGAACCTCCGCGGCCTGTTCGTCAAGGAGTTCGCCCCCCTCGACGCCCGGCTGAAAAGCGCCACCGAGCGGGCCAAGGCCCTTCCGGTTTTCATCAAAACGGCCAAGACGGAGCTCAAGTCCCCGCCCAAGGAATTTACCGAAGAGGCCATCCAAATATTCCCGGCCATTCTGGAGTTCTACAGGATCGAAATCCCCAAGCTGATCGAAAACGCCGGCGTCGAGGCCAAGTCCAAATTCCAGGCCGAACTGGGCAAGGTCATCATCGCCCTGGAAGACTACCAGAGGTTCCTTCAAGCCGAGCTTCTGGCCCGATCGACCGGGAACTTCCGGCTCGGCGAGGCCCATCAGCGAATGTTCCAATTGACCTCGGGCGGCCTGATGATGCTGAACGAGCTCGGCGCCCGGGCGACCGCCGACGCCAAGAACCTCCGCCGCGAAATGTTTTTGGTCTGCTCGTCCTACTACAAGATCATGGATCCCAAGTTCGATTTGGAGAATCTACCCGCCAACATCACCCAGGACCAGCTTTTTAATAACGTCATTCCCCACGTCATGAACCGGATCAAGGCCGATCAGCCGACGCGAGAGGAGTGGTTCAACAAGATCAAATCCACGACGGAGGACATCAAGGCCTTCATCGCCAAACAAGGCCTGCTCGACGTGCCCGAAGAACCGCTCTCCGTCGAGTTGATGCCCGTTTTGGACCGCGAGAGCCGGCTGACGAAGCTCATCACCCCGACCCCTTATGAACAGGGCGGTCCCTATTCGGTCCAGATCAATCCCTATTTCGAAAACCTGCCGGCCGACCTGGCCCAGTCGTTCATGGATCAATACACCAACCATCTGCTGCCCATCTGGACGATCCGTCACGTCTATCCGGGCTCCTTCTTCGCAGCCGCGTTCACCTCGAAAAACGCGTCCCTGATCCGGAAACTGCATCCGAACCAAGCGTTGCTCCAGGGGTGGTCGCTCTTCGCCCAGGATATGTTCGTCTACGCGGGATTCAACAGCTACGACCTGAAACAACGGCTGTGCGAGCTCAAGCTGAAACTCGAAGCCTTGATGGATTTCCAAATCGACGTCAGCGTTCACGAAGGCAGCACGACCAGGGAACAGGCCATCCGGCTGATGACGGTCAACGGATTCCAAACATCGGCCGAAGCGGCGCGCAAATGGAACTTCATCGTCCTCCATCCTAACGAAGCCTCCTATTCCTATATCGGATATCAGGCGATCCTGGATATCGAACGAGAATACAAAGCTGCCAGGGGCGAGGCCTTCAGCCAGAAGGAATTCCTGAGGAAACTGGTGAACTTCGGCCCGCTGCCGCTGCGCATCCTCCGCACGAAATTCTCGCAGTAAAAATCGCGTCCGCCGTCTCCCGTCCGCCCTTCTCTCTTGAAGGAAGGACGGGGGATTTTTTTGGGCACACATGCCGAATTCACAAAACGATTAATGGAGTAACGTAAGATATGTACGGTGAATTCGGTATATGTACCCAATTTACCTTAATCGATTCCCATGCTCATCTCGACATGGAGGAGTTCGACGCCGACCGCGAAGACGTCCTCCGCAGAGCGTTCCAGGCGGGGATTAGGGCCCTCCTCTGCCCCATCGACATTTCGAGCGAACGCAGCCTCACGATCACGCTGGGCCTGGCTTCCGAAGGTCTGACCTTCCACGCCTCGGCCGGCCTGCATCCCCACCAGGCTAAGCTTCTCTCCCCGGTGCTTTTGGCTGCCGTCGAGAGGCTGGCCGCCGAGAAAAAGATCCGGGCGATCGGCGAGATCGGGCTCGATTTTTATTATGATTTTTCCTCTCCCGACGAACAGCGGAAAGCGTTCCGCGAACAGCTCGCCCTCGCCCGGGGACTGGCTTTGCCGGCCATCATCCACAGCCGGGCCGCGGGGCCGGAGATCGCTCAGGCGGTTCGCGAGGAGGGATTCTCGAACGGCGGCGTCCTCCATTGTTTCACCGAGGATTGGGAGTTCGCCAAGACCATGCTCGACGCCGGTTTCTTCATCTCCTTTTCCGGAATCGTGACGTTCCCCAAAGCCGAGAACCTTCGCCGGATCGCGGCGAGGATCCCCCTGGACAGGCTCCTCGTCGAAACCGACGCGCCCTATCTCGCCCCCATTCCCCATCGGGGCCGGCGCAATGAGCCTGCTTTCATAGTCGAGACTGCCGCCCTCCTCGCCGGCTTGACAAACATGCCCCTCGATCAATTCGCGGAAACCGTCACCCGGAACTTCAACACGCTCTTTAAGATCTAGGATGGCTCGCGGAAGAAGATCGCTCCCAGCGGAAATCTTGACGCCTGCATCGTTCGGTTTGTTCGGCGGCGGAGATAAAGATCGACGCGGCGACAGGGTGGCCCCCGGCCCCCTGGGGAACCAGTCCCGTCGGTTCCCCCCATCGGCTAAGCCGATGGGACCCCCCTCCGCTATGGGGGCCTTAGGGCCAACCCTGCCGTCGCGTCCTTGAATCGTCCGCCGAAAAATCCGAACAGCAGCGGCGAGATTTCCTCAAAGTCGCTGCATCTTCTTCCCCTCGCCCAAGTTGATAGAAGAGGTATGTGTTTTATATGGCGCAAGGCATGGCTGTCTAATCATAAGTTGAACAAAGGTAATTGGTTACAGTCATCGGCCATCGAATCATGATCGTCCGAAAACGTAAGCAGTT
>JAPKZI010000083.1 GCA_026393865.1 Candidatus Aminicenantota bacterium | reverse complement strand
GGCGTTTCTTTCCTTTCGAGCCGAGCCGAAATACGAACCTGGCTTGAGCCGTCCTCAAATCGTTCCGAACAGCTGAATCCGGCCCGTGACGATCGAACGCTTGGCCGCTATTATATATGAAATCCCGGCGGAATTTAAGATTTCGATAAGGCCATCTTGTCGGAGGAAGAAAGCGAGGAAAGAAGCTTATCGGGGCAAATGATAAATGGCCTTGTCCCGGACGATGCAACCGACAGGCCCGCCCGCCCGAAGAAGGGTGGAACAGCCGGAACAAGCCAAACAGATCTTTCTCGGATCGAGGGCGCCTTTTTCCATTAGATCCCAAGCGAAATCGGGATAGGCATAGGCCAGGCGGCCGACGCCGATCAGGGAGGCCCCTCCATTCGAGAGGACTCCCGCCGCGACATGGGGGAAGAATCGCCTCAGCCACGAATACCCCGTTCCGACCACGGGCAGAGAGGGGAATTCCTTTTGGAGCCGGGAGGCCGATTGGACGAGGCGCGAAACGCCCGTCAGGGGGTGTTCATCGGGCAGGATCCCGCCGCGGACAGGCTTGTCGAAAGGCCGGCCATAGTGAGGTCGATAAGCGGGAATCCCGGCGGTGATGTTCAGAAGGCCAAGACCTTCCTTGCGGAGTTCTTTGATGAGGGCGATCGGTTCGGACAGGTCGGGATTCGCGGCCTCCCTTTTGTCCGTTCCGAAACCATGGGGATAGGGAATGGAGTCATAAAGGCCGAGCCGGCTGGCGATGAGGAGCCCCGGGAAGCCGGCCTTGATCTTGCCCGTCGTTTCCCGGAGGAAACGGGTCCTGTTGACAAAGGAGCCGCCATAGCGGCTCTTCCTCCTCGAGCGGGAGGCGAGAAGCTCGGAAACGAGATATCCATGGCAGGCCTTGATGTCGACTCCGTCAAAGCCGGCTTCCGCCGCCATCCCGGCCGCCTGGACGAAGATATCTTGGAGATCGTCCAATTCCCGGTCGCCGATGAGCGGATGATCCGGCGGGATCTTATGAAGAGGATCGAGATGAGGATTGTGCTGGGCGATGATCGGCGCGGGAGTCCCCTGGGGCTTGGAAAAACGGCCGGTATGGGTCAATTGGAGAATGAGGATCGGCGATGGACCCTTCCCGGCTCTTTTTTGAGCGGAGGAGCGAGCCGTTTCGACCAGCCGCTTGAAACCGTCCAGCGTTTTTTCGGTGAGGAGAAGCTGGTTCGGATTGGATCGTCCTTGGTCCAGGATCGCCGTGGCCTCGAACCAGATCAGGCCGCAGCCGCTCTCGGCGAACCGCCGGTAACGGCGGAAAGTGAGCTCGCCGGGCGCGCCGCCGGGCCCCGCGTCCGCTCCTTCCAGGGGATGGATGGCTAGCCGGTTGGGCAGGGTTTTGCCGGCGAAGCGCAACGATTGGAAAAGGCCGCTGATATCATGGGCAAAGGGGATCTGGAGACCTAGAGACGCGATCGTGGCCAGGAACTCTTCCCGGCTTTTGAAAGCGAATCGCTGATGTCCGCTCATCCCTCTTCGACGATCAGCTGGACCGCTCTCAGGTCCCGTTCGACCCTGGCTTCGCAGACTTCGGGCCAGCCGGCCCGGTCGAGAACGGCCAACTCCTTTTTTTGGAGGAGGGCGTGGGTCTCGGCGGCCATTTGGAGTAAACGGCCGAGCTCCTGAACGGTCAAGTCCGGGAATTTGGCCAGAAAGGCCGGGTTGAAGACGGGAATGAGAAAGTCGCCGCCGTGGTCTTCGATCGAGAGCCTCAAATCGCCCGGAAGCGCGCTGAGGTCCTCGAAGATCGTCCGGAAATCGATCAGGCCCCGTCCGGCTTCGGCGGTGAAAGAGACCAGGCCGCCCGGCGAAAGGAAGATCGCTCCGTCCTTGACGTGGGTCGTCACGACCCACGGGAGGATCCGCCGCGCCGCGGCGACGGGATCCTCGAGCATGGTCAGGACGTTCATGGTGTCCAGGCAGACGCCGAGAAAATCGCCCGGTTCGACTTCGCACATCTCGAACAGTCGCAGGAGTTCGAAAGTCGTAAACTCGAAATGGGTTTCGACGGCCAGGACGACGCCGTGGTCCTTGAACGCCTGCCGCTGGGGGCGCAGGCAGGCGGCCATTTTCCTTAAATAGGTCTCCGTGGACGGGGAATCCTCGCGCCAGCGCATCAGGCCCCCTGAGCACGAGCGGATCGTCCGGATGCCCATGGCCGAGGCTTGTTCGACGGCCTTCCGGTTCGAAGCGGCGATGTCCTTGGCTTTCCCGGTGATGAGGTCGAACGGGATGTGCTCGCCGCCGCCCCACTCCAGATAGAGGTTGTTCTCGGAGGCGTATTGGGCGAGCTCTTTCAAAAAGGCCTTGTCGCCGGCCTGGGCGGGGACCTCGGAGAATTGGACGCCGCCGGCCTCGTGGATCAGGGCCCAGTCCAGGAGTTCGAAGGGGTCGAGATCGAGCGGCTTGAGGCTGTAAGCGTCGATCCCCACCTTGAATTTTTTCATCGATATACTTTTATCTTAACATGTAATTATGTTCGCTCCAAAATTTAAATCAGCATTTCTTTTACGCGGGGCTCGGGGAAAAAGCTCGCTCGAAACAGGCGAACGCTCTTCTCGTCGCTGGTCCTGCAGACAAGATCGGGAAACGTCTTCGCTCCCGACTCGGGTTTTTCAC
>JAPKZI010000169.1 GCA_026393865.1 Candidatus Aminicenantota bacterium | reverse complement strand
ATACCCTTTAACCGCTCCGAAGGATAGGCGGAGGGTGAACGTCGCGTCGGGGCTGGCTTCTTTTCCGTAAGCGGAGAAGCGGGCCTTCCCGATCTTCTCCCCGGCGGCGGATTCGACGGATTCAACCGCATTCTCGTAGCGCTTTCTCATGGTCCGGCTCATGGGATCGAGGGCGCGGGCCAGGACGATCATTGGGTCCTGGGAGGCCGCGACGGCCGTCTCGCCTCCTTCGAGCAGGGATTTGCGGACCGCCGGGTCGCTCAGCTTGGTCTTGGTGACGAGTTCCTTGGCTGCGTCGGCGGGGGATTTGCCGTTGAGCGCTGTCTTGATGAAAGGATCATTCGCTCCCAGCTCCTCCAAGGACGCTTGGAGGCCATCGCCGAGCTCAGCTTCTTCGAGCTCCGGATAGATCGGAGCTGGAGAGAACAGATAGAACTTCAGCTCGTCGAGCTCGGAATCGTGATATCCGGGCAGGCGCTCCCCGTCCGGTTTTTTCACCTCGGCGACGTATTTGACGATCTGATTGGCGAATCCCGAGAGCGAGTTCCGCAAGGCCTGGTACATGTAGGGCTTGAAGAAGCCGGCTAAATCGCGCTGGGCCCGGGCGGTCTCGTCCCAGGCCTTGCCGTAGGCTTTTCTCCATTCCGCGTTCTTGTCGATGACGGCCCGGAATTCGTTCTCTTCTTTCCGTTTCTTTTCCATGAGAGCTTTATCGAGGAGCCCGTTGTACTCGCCGGTCAGGGCCTTGAGGCCGTTCTCCAGGCCGAAGATCTGGTCCATGGCCTGGCGGGCCTGCTCGGCCCCGCGCGCGGAGTAGCGGCGGAGAACGTCGAGGCGCCGATTGATATATTTGAAATACCAGGGATACATGAGATCGCGCTGGAACTCCAGTTGGGCGAACGTCTGCATCCGGTCGGTTGAGCCCGGATGCCCTGAGACGAAGACCAGGTCGTTCTCCGCCGCGCCCTTCGAATTCCACTTCAGGAAATGCTTGCTCGTGACGGGCTTGTCGTTCTCGTAGACGCGGAAGAGGGTGAAATCGATGTCATAGCGGGGGTAGGTGAAATTGTCCGGGTCGCCGCCGAAGAAGGCGATCTGGTTCTCCGGAGCGAACACAAGCCGGACATCGGTATATTTTTTATAGCGGTACAACCAGTACTCTCCGCCGCTGTAGAGCGTGATGACGTTGGACCGGAATCCCGTCGCGTCGAGACTGTCCTTTTCGATCTTGGCGATCTCCGCCCGCCGGACTTCGAGCGCCTTCTTTTCGTCCGGGGCTTTTTTGACCGCGGCCAGGACGCGTTCGGTCACGTTCTCCGTCGAAACGAGAACGTTCAGTTCCAGGTCGGCGCATTTGATCTCCTGGGCCGCCGTCCGGGCCAGGAAGCCGTCCTTGACATAGTCCTTTTTGTCCGTCGACATCTTTTGGAGCTGGCCGAGGGCGACGTGGTGGTTGGTCAGGACGAGACCGTTCGGGCTGACGAACGAGCCGGAGCCGCCGTCGTTGAACCGGACGCTGGCCTGGCGGATGTGGTCCAGCCATCCCGGCGCGGGCGTGAACCCGTATTTGTCCTTCCACAGTTTGAGCGGCGGATTGTCGAAGGTCCACATCCCTTCTTCCGTCCGGGCGCTGGGCGCGGACGCGAAGATCAACAGAAACAGAAGAATAGCTCCTAATAGATGTGATTTGCCTAAAGCTCTTTTCATGTCTTAGACCTCCTCATTGGCCGCCGGCGCATAATCCCGTCGGCTCATATTTTATTATACGCCATTAACGATATAATGGTTGAAATCCTGGAATCCCTGCATATATACTTGGCCAACGTGGTCATGGCTCATGCGATCAAAGGAAGGCTGTAAGACCATGGACGGACGACTGATCATCGACAACAAGCGCAGGGAAACGAAGGACACGCTCATCTCGAAGAGCCCGGCGACACTCGAGCCGATCGGCGAGGTGTCGCTGGCCTCGTCCGCCGAATGCCGGGAAGCCGTCCTGGCGTCCAAGCACGCCTTCCCGCTTTGGCGGGACCTGCCTCTCGACGGGAAAAAAAAGATCCTCCGGCGGGCTAAAGCGATCCTCCTCGAGCGGAGCGACGAGGCGGCCCGGCTCATCTCCCTCGAAAAAGGCTCGCCGGTCATGGAATCGCTGGCGGTCGAAGTCCTGGGCAGTTTGGAAACACTGGATTATTATGCCCGTTACCTGGACAGGGCCGTCCGGCCGAAAAAGAGCAGGCCTCATCAGCCGCTCCTTGCCAATAAAAAAAGCCGTTTCCATTTTCAGCCGCTCGGCCCGACGCTCGTCATCTCGCCCTGGAATTTTCCGTTTCTCATTCCGCTCTGCGACGTGGTCAGCGCCCTATCGGTCGGGAACACCGTCGTCCTCCGGCCTTCCTCGTCCACGCCGCTCATCGCCCTCCTCCTCGGCGAGATCTTCGTCGAAGCGGGGCTTCCCCCGGGCGTTCTCAATGTCGTCAATTGCCGGACAGCCCAGGCCGAGGAGATGATCACGGACATGGACATTAAAACGGTCATGTTCACCGGCAGTGTCGGCATCGGCAAGCGGATCATGGAACTGGCCAGCCGCAATCTGACCAACGTCGTCCTGGAGCTCGGCGGCAAGGACCCGATGATCGTCTGCAAGGACGCCGACCTGGAGCGGGCGGCGCGCGGCGCGGTCTGGCTGGCCTTCATGAACAGCGGCCAGAGCTGCGCGTCCGTGGAGCGGGTCTATGTCGCCGAGGAGATCGAGAAGGCCTTTACGGAGAGGGTCGTCGACCTGGCGCGCGAGATCAAGGTCGGGGATCCTCTCGAGCCCGGCGTGGACATGGGGCCGATGACGACCCTCGGCCAGCTCCGGATCGTCGAGGAGCACCTCCAGGACGCCCGCGCAAGGGGGGCGGCGGTCCTCTGCGGCGGCGATAAACCGGAAGGGCTGCCCGGCTATTTCATCACGCCGGCGGTGCTCAACCACGTCGACCACTCCATGAAAATCATGACCGAGGAGACGTTCGGCCCGACGCTTCCTATCATGACGTTCTACGACCTGGACGAGGCGGTCGCCCTGGCCAACGATTGCGTCTACGGGCTGACGGCCTCGGTCTGGACGCGCGACAGGAAAACGGCGGCCTGGCTGGCCGAGCGGATCGAGGCCGGTTCGGTGACCGTCAACGACCATATGTTCTCCTTCACCGAGCCGAAGGCGATCTGGGGCGGCATCAAGCAGACGGGGATGGGCCGGTCGCATGGTCCGTACGGGCTTCACCATCTCGTCAATATCAAGTATGTCAGCACGGATTTCGCCCGGAAAAAGGGCCTGTTGTGGTGGTTCCCGTATCGCGATCCTAAACCGCGGGTCATCCGGAACGCCCTGCGCTTATTGCATCAGGACGGGATGGGCGGAAAGTTCAAAGCGGCCCTGGCGCTCCTGCCTTCGCTGTCGATGGTCCGCGGCGGCGTTTCCTTTAAAAGCATGGTGAAGATCGCCGGACGATTTTTCAAAAGATAAGACGGACGTCGGCGGGACTCGCCGAATTCATAAAGGAGGTCGTTTCATGAAAAAATTCTCGACGCTTTTCATCCTCGTCTTGGCCTTGATCCTGGTCTTGGCGGCGCCGTCCTTCGCCCAGAAAAGGATCAAGGACCTGAAGTTTCACAACATGCAGGACTACGCCTGGATGCGGCTGGCCCAGATCGTGCCGGCCGTGACCGATCGGGTCATCCTCCCGATCGGCACGGTCGAATCGCACGGCGTCTGCGCCATCGGCACGGACAACGTCATTCCCCTCAACACGGCCGAGCTCATTTGGGACAAGTGCAACGCGCTCATCGCCCCCGCCGTCAACCACGGCGTGACGGGCGCCAGCATCTCCCAGTTCCCCGGCTCTATCACTATCCGGCCCGAAATTTTCGAGGACTATATCTACGACGTCCTCAAGGACCTGGTCCGCACGGGATTCCGCAACATCCTCATCGTCAACGGCCACGGCGGCAACACCGATCCGGTTAAAAAAGCGATGAGCCGCCTTCACCAGGAGACCGCCGCCCATTTCATGATCGTCGACTGGTGGACCGTGGCCTTCAACATCGTCAACGAGGTTTACGGGGCCAAGGCCCAGCAATCCGGCCACGGCGACATGGAAGAAGCGGCCCTGGTCATGGGCTTCAATCCCGACCTCATCGACAAGGAGATGTATGAAAAGCTCGGCAAGGACAACGTCTCGCGGGCGGGGACGGACGCCGGCGTGGCCATGATGCCGGCCTGGGCGACGTCGCGCCTTCCCGAAACCGGCGCCGGATATCTCAATTTCGACCTGGCCAAGGCGAAAGCCTACGCCCAGAAGAAGGCGGACTTCATCGCCGACACCTTCCTCGAAGCCGTCAAGCGCTGGGAGATGATGGAGTCCTGGAAGAAAGGAAAGTAGATCCCGTTCCGCTCGAAGGCTCGGTAGCCGGCGGCCGGCTCTTTTCTATTTTTTGGCCAGGGCGTTCGAGCCCCGCTGCTCGCCGGTGAAGTTGATGGTTATGTTCATCGCGTCGGCGGTGATGATGCCGCCCATGGTCGCCTTCATCTCCGACTTGACTAAGACCCCCTCTTTGACGGCGAAGTGCCAGGTATCGGTCCCATCCAATTTGGCATCCATGGCCAGCGCCATGCCGCCCTGGTTGAGAGCCCCCGACATCGTCCCCTTGAGGACGGTTTTGACCCGGGCGCATTCGCGGCCGTCGACCGTCTCGAAACCATCGAGCGTGTTCTCGTTCTTGAAGTTGATGCGGATCTCGACGGCCTCGCTTTTCTGAATGATCGTGTCCTCACTCGGCCACTTATCGCCGACTTTGACCGGATGATCGGGAAGATCGGGGAAGAGGCCCTGAAAACTGGAGGACAGGTCGCGGCGGCCCGCCTGGCCCATGTCGATGGAGAAAGCGGAGGCGCCCGAGACGTCGACCTCCTTGCCCAGCGGGGAGAAGACGAGATCGAAACTCTTGCCGATGATTCCGCTCATATCGAACGTCGAATTGTCCTGCGGGCTCGAGACGCTGCCGGTCATGCCGTCGATCGTCACGCCGAGGAGGTAGTCTTTGTCCTTGAGGCCTTTCGACTTCAGGGTGAAGTCCATGCTCGAATTGTTCTCCGTCGTCATCGTCTGACCCATCATGTCGAAGTCCTGGAGCTGGGTGCCCGTTTGTTTGTAAGAGAGCGGGGCGCCTTCGGTGAACTTGTACGTCAGGGAAACGGCGGCTTGAGGCGCGGCCGGCTTGTCGGCGGCCACGCCGGCGAGAACGAATAGGGTCAGGAGCAGGAGGAGGGTTCTCCCTCCTCGAATGAAAAATCGATGTCCGTTCATATTCGACCTCCTTGGGGGGAATCCGTTCCCCTGCGGTTCCCAT
>JAPKZI010000220.1 GCA_026393865.1 Candidatus Aminicenantota bacterium | reverse complement strand
TTTCTAAAGGAGGAGACTGTGATATTTAAGTTGCGAAGAGTCCTGCTGCCGATTGCGGCGTTGGGCATCCTGTTCGCGATGCCCGGCGCCGCCCAGAAGCGGGTCATGACCGCCGAAGATGTCGTGACCATGAAGGCTGTTTCGAACCCTCATATCTCGCCCGACGGCACGCGGGTTGTTTTCGTGATGTCGGAGGCGGATCTTAAAGCCAATGAGTCGTTTTCCCATCTTTGGATGGTCCCGGCCGCGGGCGGCGAGCCGCACCGTTTCACCTGGAGCTTGAAGAACGAGAGCGCGCCCCAATGGTCTCCCGACGGGAAATGGATCGCCTTCATATCCAACCGCGAGGGGAAGCGTGCGTCGGATGGCGATGGAGCCGCGAAATCCCAGATCTGGGTCATTCCGGCCGCGGGAGGAGAAGCTCAGCAGTTGACGGAGGTCAAAGGAGGCGTATCAGCAGCCGGGTTCGGCGGAGGGGGCTACAGCTGGTCGCCCGACAGCCAAAGGATCGCCTTCGTCTCGCCCGACCCCCCCGGCGAGGAAGAACAGAAGCGCATTAAAGAGAAGCGGGACATGATCGTCGTGGACAAGGACCTCAAGATGAGCCGGGTTTGGGTCATTGACGTCGCCGGCAGGCAGGCCAATCAGCTCACCCGCGACCGGTTGGACGCCACCGACCCCCAGTGGTCGCCCGACGGAAAACAAATCGCCTATGTGACGCGCCCCAGTCCCAAAGCCGATGACGCCGTACTGGGAGACATCATGGTCATTCCGGCATCCGGAGGGACGCCGGTGATGTTGACGAAAAACGAGGGCCCGGACTCCAGCCCGCGCTGGTCGCCCGACGGCCGTTTCATCGCTTACCTGGCCGGCACGAAGCCCCAGTCCGGCGGACAGAACGATATTCTAGTCATGCCGTCCACGGGCGGTCAGCCGCGCAACCTGACGGAGGCTTTCGACCGCAACGAATCCAATCCGGTCTGGTCGCCCGACGGCAAGACGATATATTTTGGGGCCGCCATGGGAACGAACACCCATATGTTTTCGGTCCCGGCGGATGGCGGACCCGTCAAACCGCTCTTCTCTGGAGATCGGGTGATCGGGGCTGAAGGGCTGTCGAAGGACGGGAAAACCTTCGTCTTCACGCTCAGCGATCCGCTGCATCCCGCGGACGTTTGGATGGCCGCCGCGGACGGGACCAACGCGCGGGCGCTGACCAAGATGAATCCCCAAGTGGACGACTTCAAGCTGGGGATCACCGAAGTGATCCGTTGGAAAAATCCCGACGGCGGCAAAATCGAAGGCTTGCTCGTCAAACCGGTCGATTATCAGCCCGGCACCAAATACCCGATGATCGTCGAACCCCACGGCGGACCCGCGGGCGTCCATTCGACGCTGTTCAACGGCATGTGGCAGGTCATGGCCGGCCGCGGCTATGTCGTCTTGGCCCCCAATTTCCGCGGGAGCGAAGGATACGGAAGAAAACACATCGAAGCCAACGTCGGGAAATGGGGCGTGGTCGACTTTCAGGACATCATGAGCGGAGTCGATGATGTGATCGCCAAAGGCATCGCCGATCCGGATCGCCTCGGCGTCGAGGGCTGGAGCTACGGCGGCTATATGTCGAACTTCATCAACACCCACAGCGATCGTTTCAAGGCGGCCGTGCCCGGGGCGGGCATGTCGAACATGATCAGCTTCTTCGGGACGACGGACATTCAGCGCTTCACCGTTTATTACATGACCGGCAGACCGTGGGAAGCCGTCGAGATCTACCAGCGGAGCTCGCCGATCACCAACGCGGCGAAAGCCAAGGCCCCGGCGCTTATTCTGCACGGGGAGGCGGACCGCCGGGTTCCGATCGAGCAGGGAGAGCAGATGTACATGGCTCTGAAGAAAAACGGCATCGAAACGGAAATGGTCCGCTATCCACGCGAGCCGCACGGCTTCCAGGAGCCGAACCACCGGATTGACCGGATCCAGCGGACCGTTGACTGGATGGACCGATTCTTGAAGAAGTAGCTCTTGTTGATTCTCGGGCGCTGGCCGACGGCCCGCGCCTCGGGCCGTTCTGATCGTTATGAATAATCCAGGTCAGCCGGGAGCAATAAAGTTTCGGCCGAATTGGCCTTGACAAGCAATCGGCTTTGTAGTATTTGTATTACAGAGGTGCAGATATATGGCTACTCTTAGCTTGAGATTGCCTGACGAGGTTTTTCAAAGACTAAACCGTCTCACGAAAAAAACACGGAGGACAAAAAGCTCTTTTATTCAAGAGATTATCGAAGAGTCCTTAGAGGACTTTGAAGATGGCTATACCGCGTTGGAACGGTTGAATGAAAAAAACGCCAGATATCTGACAACGGAAGAAGTGGAGAGGGAGCTTGGCCTATAGAGTGCTGTGGCATGAGCACGCACTGAATGATCTGAAGGAGCTTGACCGACAGACGGCGGGAAAAATCGTCAGCCGCGTCAAGAGCTATCTTTCACAAGACCCGGAGAAGCTAGGGAAACCTCTCAAAGGAGTGCTGAAGGGACTTTATCGATATCGGATAGGGGATTATCGAATCATGTACTCCATCGACAGAGGAGATTACCAAATTTCGATTTTATATGTCGGCAAACGAAAAGATATTTATCGATAAATTTTCTTTATAAGTTTTATGACGGCGGGCGACTTGACGCTTCCTCGATTCTTTGCTAATCTCGAGTCACATCTGATTGAAGGGGTTAGCAGTGACTGTCAAATGCCCGAAATGTCAGACTGAGAATCCTGGGACTAAGCAGTTCTGCGGAGATTGCGGCACGCCGCTTCCTTACTCCAAGGACATCCGTCCCGAAGTCACGGAAACCCTCCACACGGCGGTTAAAGAGCTAACCACGGGCTCGACGTTTGCCGGCCGCTACCAGGTCATTGAGGAGTTGGGACATGGCGGCATGGGTCGGGTTTACAAAGTCCAGGACACTGATATCAAGGAGAAAGTCGCCCTCAAGCTCCTGCGGCCCGAGATCGCCCTGGATAAGGAAACAGTCGAGCGGTTCTCGAACGAATTGAAACTCGCCCGCAGGATCAGCCACAGGAATGTCTGCCGAATGTTTGACCTAGGCAGGGCCGAGGGCACGACTTTCATCACCATGGAGTTCGTGCCGGGAGAAGACCTGAAGAGCTTCATCCATAGGGCAAAACAGCTCAGCACGGGAACCGCAATATCCATTGCCAAACAAGTATGTGAGGGGCTGGAGGAGGCTCACAGGCT
>JAPKZI010000188.1 GCA_026393865.1 Candidatus Aminicenantota bacterium | reverse complement strand
TGTCTTTGAGGAGACAATCCGCCTGGGCTAAATCTTTTCAGCACCAGGCTACCAGTTTTTTAGCACCTTGTTTTTCGCGGCTGCAATATACCTCAAATCAGTCCCGCGTTCGGTTGTCCAAAGAACTTGTCTCCAAGCCCCTGGCGGGGCTTGAGAAATATAAAAATAACATTGACCGGCGAAAATGTCAAGAAAATATGTAACAGCCGTCCTTTAAACTTCGATCTCGCGATAACGCCGGTCGGCGAGCTTCAAGAGGATCTCCGCGCTCACCGTGGCGAGAACGAGCAGAACGACGTAAAGGACGGCCAGCAGGCCGTTCCTTGAGATCCCGGCCTTCATGAGGAAGGACAATAGGTATCCTAGGATGACCAGAATCCCGGCGTCGGCTAGAAATCCAAAGAGGACGTTCAGGTTCTGCTTGATCGCCTTCTGGGGATTGGTCCAGTCGAGGAGAGGTCGGGATAGGTCGATGATCATCCCGACCGCCGTCAGGGTGACTGAGGCCACGATGGCCAGACCGAAGGCCGGGAGCAGGTCGTCGATCCGGAGACGCATCATCAGGACCAGCACAATCGACGAGGCGGCGATGCCGAGGAGGGCGATGATATAGGAATGGAGGAATTTGGCGGTCACCTGTTCACGAGGCGAGACCGGGATGACTTTCGACATCCAAAACTGGCTGCCTTCGCGGGAGAACGTCGAGGAAGCGGTCCCGTTCAGGCTGCCGCTGACGGCCATGAAGCAGGCGGAGATCAGGGTGACGAGGAGCGGTTTGGCCGAGGTCAGGGCCTTCAAGATCAAGGCGTTGTCGCCGCGTCCGCCTCCCGCCCGGGCCATGATAACGAACAGGATGGGAACCAGGATGACGACCAATACGCCGTTCAGCAGAAAGATGGGCGTTCGGTTCATGATCCGCCATTCCCGGGCGAAGATCGCCCGCACGGGGCGGCGGCCTGAGGAAACCCTTCGCCCCAGCTCTTCCCTGGACAACGCTTTTTTGCGGCCGGCGGTCTCCCCGATCCCGATCAGGCCTTTGTAAAACAACCTCTCCGCCAGGACCAGGATGCCGTAGAAAAGGGCGAGGGAGACGCCGATCAAAAGGAGAAGGTTCCTCAGCCCGGCGCCCGAGAATCCGCCGGCGAGCGCCTGGGTCGCCCAAACGCTCGGGGGGAAGACCGCGCCGACCCGTTTGAGCAGGCTGTCCGGGGAGGTGAAGAAGTGCAACATGGCCTGCGGATCGGGGTGGGATCCCACTGACCGGCTGAAGACGAACTGAAGACCTATGCCGGCCGCGATCAGGATGAGGCTGCCGATAATGATGAGCGCGTCCTTTTTGCGGCTGAGGTTGACGATCCGCATCATCCCGATCACCAGCAGAGAGACGATCGACAGCGGGATGACCGGCAGCAGCAGATAGACGAGGATGCCGTTGACCCAATAGGGGAGTCCGGCCTTCGACAGGATGCCGAAATAGACGACCACCGGCAGGACGAAGACCGCGATCGTCAGATATTCGTTGACCAGGATCACGGCGAACTTCGAGGCCATGACCTCGACCGGTTTGAGCGGAAGCGGAATGAGCATCTCCAGGTCCCGGGAAAAATAGAAGGCCGAGATCACGTAGTACAGCCCGAAGAGAAGGACAAGCATCTGGCCGGACAGGACGCCGAAAGCCAGGACGGCCTGTTGCTGGCCGAGCGGCAAAAGCATTTCGTAAATGATTTTTAAAAGGCGGAGATAGCCGTAGATCGTCGGGCCGAGGCCGATAGCCGCCAGGGCGACGACCAAGACGATCCATCGGTCCTTTTTTTCCTTGAATATCCTGTAATGGAGGATGGACAGACCGAAATTGGCCTTCAAACCGACGCGGACGAGCGAGGCCAGTCGTTTCATGTCTCGGTCAGTTCCAGGAAGATGTTCTCCAGCGACTGGTCCGGTTCCGCGTCGAGCTTTTTGAGCTCGTCCATCGTTCCGCAGGCGATGAGCCGGCCTTTGTTGATGATCCCGATGCGGTCGCAGAGCTTCTCGGCGACCTCCATGATATGGGTCGAGAAGAAGAGCGTCTTGCCCTGGTCGCAGTGCTCCCGCATGAGCTCTTTCAGCTGATGGGCGGACCGCGGGTCCAGCCCGACCATCGGCTCGTCGAGGATCATGACCCGGGGGGCCGGGAGAAGGGCTGCGGTCAGGACGATCTTTTGTTTCATGCCGTGGGAGTAACTCTGAATGGGATTGCCGACGGCTTTGGTCAGTTCGAAGATCTCGAGCCATTTTTCGATTCGCCGCAGCCTGTCGGCCTTCGGGACGCCGTAGACGTCGCCGATGAAGTTCAGGTACTCCAGGCCCGTCAATCGTTCATAGATCGCGGGATAGTCGGGCACGTAAGTCGTCATCGCCTTGCAGGCCAGGGCGTTCGTCTGCGTGTCGAGGCCGTTGACGGCGATCGTCCCGGCGTCCGGCTTGAGCAGGCCGACGATCATCTTAAGCGTCGTCGTTTTTCCCGCGCCGTTTGGACCGAGGAAGCCGAAGATCTCGCCGGGCCGGACGACGAGGGTGAGGTCGTCCACGGCCTTGACCTTGCCCTTGTTGTAGCTCTTGGACACGTTCCGGAGTTCGATCATGGGCCGCTCCTTGTCCCAATTCTTATAACATAGACGCGAAAAAAATACGAAAGGCCGGCGCGTATTGACGGCGGCCGGGGCGGCGGCAGGGGCCCCAGGCTTTGTCTGGGGATCCGCTTCCGCCGTACTCAGCCGCATATTTACATCGCGGGTGAGTGCCCCGGGCTTACCCGGGGGTCCTTTCCGCCGTACTCGCCCGTGGTTAAAAGCCACGGGCGAGTGGCGAGCCGAAGGCTCGTCCCTTGACTTTCCCTTTTCATATCTAATATTCTAACTCCGCGACCGAAATGACCGCCTCGATCGTGGACCGAAAACCGCTCTTGAATATCAAATCCCTGAAGGAACAGGTTTATGAGTATCTCCGCGAACAGATGCGGAACGGACATCTCCTGCCCGGCTCGGTCATCGATATGGAGGAAACCTCGAAGAAACTGGGGGTGAGCAAGACGCCCCTCCGGGACGCGCTGCTGCAGCTCGAGATGGAGGGTTTCGTCCGCATCCTTCCCCGCCGCAAGGTCATCGTCAA
>JAPKZI010000157.1 GCA_026393865.1 Candidatus Aminicenantota bacterium | reverse complement strand
ACCGCTTCGTGAGATGCATCGACGCCGGCCGCGCCCAAAATTTCAGCCAGCTTGCCGGGATTGGCGATATTGCTTTTGAAGACATCCCCGGGGACGTTCAGCGCAAAAGGCACATGTCCCTGATTGAATGCATCTGCCGGCCGTACATCCACGATGCTGACGCGCGAGAGTCCGACCGTCCTCATCATCTGGCCGCCCCAAACTTTCAGCCAGCTCGTTTGCCTCATCAGGAACGGGGCGTCATATGTCCAGTAAGGGAGTTCTCTTTCATCGGACAGCCATCCCAGCTCGGACTCCGTGTAGAGTTTGACCTTCGGGTAATTCAAGATGAACTTAAGGGCGAAAAACGGCACGCTGGCGGCTACTCCGCCCCCGCAATAGGTGTAGATCCGCTGTTCGGGTCTGATGCTCAAATAGATCAGCATTCTCGTTATTTCTTCAGCCGATTTGAAGGTCTTGTCCGGATTGAAAAAGTCGGCACTGGGCAGCAAGATGCCATGAGGGATATGGCCCGCTCTGTCAAAGGCAAGGATCTCTCCAAAATGCCAGTTGGCTCCAAGTGCTTCCAGTAAGACATTCTTGGCCGGGTCCCCGGATGCGGTCAGGAATTCCGGCAGCTCGACTTTCACATCTTGGTTAAGCTTCGTGATCGCGAACGAGCCTTTCTTCGGGACAGGAGTGACATCCTTCGTTACCGGCAATCCTGCCTCCTGCCACTTGAAGAGCCCGCCGTCCAAAATTAAAAGGTCCTTTACTGGGAAGCCGTAATAATAGAGAGAGTAAAAGAGCCTGGTGGCCAGCATTGTGCCGCCCTGATCGTACATGACGATCTTTTTCCCGGGACTGATTCCCCAGGATTGGAAGAGTTTGTCCATATCGGCGACCGGCATATCCTGGAGACCATACCAGGCGTATATGTCGACGCTGACTGCGCCGGGAATGTGTTGTGCCGCGTAGTTCTGCGCGGATGACGCGTCGAGTATCAGAACATCGGCATTTTTAAAATTTTTCTCAAGCCAGTTGACATTGACAAGATTGCCTTTGATTCCTTCTGCCGCCATCAAGGGCTGGGCCAGAAGCAGGCAGCCCGCGACGGCAAGAAGAAAGAAATACTTCGAAACCTTCGACATGTTATCCTCCTGTCTAGATCTGATCGCTTTTCTCATGATTCCGCCTTGGCTTCGTCGGCAAGCGGTGGGTTCTCCTGCATATAGCGGCGCAGGTACCGCCGGCGCTATGCGTTTGAGTCCGAAAAGGTCGGGCATCAGCCAAATCCACAAAGCCATCACAACCCAGCCGAAAAAGGCCATCAGGCCGAGGCCGAGAATGCCGAAGCCGATACCCATCAGAATTATCACGGGCCGGCTGCGATCATGCCACCAGCCATTGTCCTTAAAACCCCGGCAGAGACGGCTGGACGAGTCCTTGGACGCATCCCTTCCGCCGGCGCGGTCCGAGGCGGACCTGCCACCGCGATTGCTCTCTTGATCAGACATATCTTGCCTCCTTTGGGACGAACCCGATATTTTCAGTCATCCGGAACGATACCTGCTCCCGGCTGTTCATGCTTCGATCCAGTGCCGCAGGGCCCGGGAAAGATTGCGCACCGCGTAACGTTTGCGGGCCGTCAGGGTGTCGATACTTTCGCCCGTGGCTTCCGCTATCTCCCGGAAGGTCAGGCCGCCGAAGACCTGGGCTTCCACCACCCGGCGTTGGGCCGCCGGCAGGACGCGCAAGGCGTCGTTTAAGGCATCCATCAGGCTGGCCCTGATGTAGACATCCAGGGGATCGAGGCCGGTGCCGGCGATGCTCTCCCGCAATGTGTCCTCGGCCACGTCGATTTCGCCGGCTGCGGCGCGCTCCCGTTCATGCCGACAGGCATCGATCAGCCGCCGGGTGAACAGTGAATTGATCCAGGCCGGCAGGTTGCGGATGCCGGTCACCAGAGGCAGGCGCTTCAGCGTTTCGGCATAGACGTCATGCATCAGATCCTCCGCCTCTTCCAGACTGCCTCCGGCGGCGCGCAGACGGGCCAAGAGCCGCGGTTTTTCGCTTTTGTAGGCCTCCGCGAGCCGCTGGCGCGAATCACTGTTTTCCGGTGGCAGATCATGCTTCACGGTGTTCATCTATATCGACGGGCCAAACGCCTTTTTGGTGTATCCGATTTTCAAATAGTTCTATTTTCTTCAGCGTTTTAGGGTGTTTCTTATTGAAACGTAAGCGCTCTTGAGTGCTTTCAGAATGAAGTTTATCGGTTCAATATTGCTTTATCAAGCCAAAAAGGGATCAGGTCTGCACAGCGTACGCTTGATTTATTTCAGCCGCGAATCTAAAATCCTTGCCTGCCCCCTTTTATTCGAACTTCCGCGTGGGCGCGGCCGTCCTGGGCTCCGGCGGAAGGATCTTCAGCGGCTGCAACGTGGAAAATACCTCTTTGGGGCTGACCTGCTGCGCCGAGCGCAACGCCATCTTCGCCATGGTCGCCGCCGGCGAGACGGAGATCCGGGAGATCCTCGTCATCGGCGAGACTGATGAGTTCCTTCCCCCTTGCGGCGCCTGCCGGCAAGTCATCGCCGAATTCGCTCCGCCGTCGGCCGTTGTCCACATGTGCAACCGCGCAGGCTCCAGCCGCGAGGCCACCGTGTCGGAACTCGTCCCGTTCATCTTCCACTGGAAAAAAGAATCTTAGCCATGCCGCGCCGATAAAGATAAGATATCCGGAAGAAACACCATGATCGATCTGGACAGGGAAACGCTGGTCAAAATGATCGACCACACGGAGCTCAGCGCCCACTCCGGCGAAAAAAAGATCGCCAACCTTTGCAGCGAGGCGCGCAGCTTCGGCTTCTACACCGTTTGCATCAACGGCGCCTACACCGTCTACGCCAAGGAACAACTCGCGGGCAGCGGCGTCCTGGTCTGCACCGTGGTCGGCTTTCCGCTCGGGGCCGGCACCGGCTCGGCCAAATCGTTCGAAGCCCGGGAAGCCGTGCAGAACGGCGCCGATGAGATCGACATGGTGATCAACGTCGGCGCCCTGCGGGACAAAAGGCTCGACCTGGTCCGCGACGACATCAGTGACGTGGTCGAAGCCAGCACTCCGGCGCTGGTCAAAGTGATCCTGGAAACGGGCTACCTGACCGATGAGGAGATCGTCACAGGCTGCCGGCTATCCGTCGAGGCAGGAGCCAAATTCGTGAAAACATCGACCGGGTTCGGGGCGTTTGGAGCTTTTCCGGCTCATGTCCGGCTCATGCGCCAGACCGTGGGACCGGAGATCGGGGTCAAAGCGGCCGGCGGGATCCGGAACTTCAAGGACGCTTGGCGGCTGATCCAAGCCGGCGCCTCGCGCCTGGGCGTAAGCGCCAGCGTGGGCATTGTCGAAGGGCTGTCGTTTTATAAATTCGCCCCGGCCGCGTGGCTCGAGGAGGAGGTTCCTTGCCACATCTGCCCTTCGCGCTTCGCCAACCTCGACAAGCAGCCCAAGGCCGTTTACGCCTATTATAAAAAGAAGTGCTTGGCCTGCCCGCACTTAGAGCAGTACAACAAATTCTACGAATAGAGAAGATGAGATGAACGGCTGGATGGGAAGAATCGTCAAGTTCGATCTGGGGAGCATGACCCAGGAAACCGTCGCCGTCGGCGACGCGATCCGGCGCCAATACCTCGGCGGCCGCGGGCTGGGTGTCAAGCTGTACGGCGAGCTATGCTCGAGCTCGATCGACCCTTTGGCCGATGACAAC
>JAPKZI010000142.1 GCA_026393865.1 Candidatus Aminicenantota bacterium | reverse complement strand
TCATCGGTCGCTCCTTTACGTGCGGAAGAGCGCCGATTATATAAAATCGCGTTCAAATCGATTACGGCTAAAATCTGACCTATCCTCTGTATTACGTGCATGATGGAAGACTTTTCATTTTTCTCGATTAGACACTACTGGGCGCAAGGATCAAATTCGGTGAGTTATCAATCTGTGAGCGAAGAAGCGGGCGAATGCTCAATTCACGGATTGAACCGACCGACAAGATCGGGAAATGGCTGAAGCGACCATGGAGGGTTTAGCCTTTCCGAGCCGTCCTTCGAGGGCAGCCGGCCCGGAAAGGAGGCCGGCCGGCGAAGCATGTTTGAGCTTCCCGGCGCACTCCCGTAATTAGAAAGCCGGGAAGCGAGTTCTGAGCCGCCGAGAAGGACGGGAAGGAAACGGCGTTAAAAACCCGAGTCGGGAGCGAAGCCGTTTCCCGATCTTGTCGCCGGGACCCGCGACAAGGAGAGCGTTCTCCCGCTTCGAGCGAGCTTATTCCCCGAGCCCTCGGTTTGAAAAAATCCCCCTTCAATGCTAAGATAAGCGGGCCATGACCGACGCGTCGAACGCCGCGCCTCTCGACAACATCTACCGGACCATCCAGAGCGACCTGGACGCCGTCGAAATCTCCCTCAAAGACCTGGGAGGCTCCTCCAATCCTCTCATCGCCGAGATCAACAGGTATCTCTTCGAAAAGAGCGGCAAGCGCATCCGGCCGGCCCTTTTGATGCTCAGCGCGAAGCTTTGCGGCTATGAGGGCCGGGACCATGTCTTCTGGTCGACGCTCGTCGAGATCATCCATACCGCCAGCTTGATCCATGACGACATCGTCGACAACTCGACCCTTCGGCGCGGCCAGGACACCGTCCATTCGCGGTGGGGCGCCAACATCACCGTGCTCCTCGGGGACTTCCTTTACATCCAGTCGATCGCCATGGCCTTGAAAACGAAGTCCTACGACCTCATCAACATCCTGGCCGACGTCACGGCCCAGATGATCGAGGGGGAGCTCATCGAATATTCGATGAGCGGCAATCCCGATCTGACCGAGGACCTTTACCTGGAGATCATCGACAAGAAAACGGCCCAGCTCTTTGCCGACTCCTGTCAGATCGGAGGGCGCCTCGCCGGCGCCTCGCCGGCGGACGTGGGTCGTCTCAAGGACTTCGGCCTCCATCTCGGTCTGGCCTTCCAGATCGTCGACGATCTGCTGGATTACACCGGCGACGCGACGACCCTCGGCAAGCCGGTCCTCTCGGACTTCCGCGAGGGCCGCATCACTCTGCCGCTTATCCATTCCTTCCGGCAGACCGCGGGCAAGGCCCGTGAGGACCTCATTTGCGGATACCGGGACAGGGCCGTCGATCCGAACGCCGCGGCCAAGATCATGTCCGCCGTCGCCAAGACCGCTTCGCTCGACTACGCCTTCGACCGGGCGAGTTCCTATGTCGCCAAAGCCAAGGAGATCCTCGCCGCCTTCCCGGCCACCGAACATCGCGAATCCCTCGACCGGATCGCGGACCTGGTCCTGCGGAGAAAAAAATAGCGTGCTCGAGATCGAAATCAAGGTCCGCGTCCCAGACCTCAAGCCCGTCCTCGCCCGGCTCCTTGAATTGGGGGCCGTCCTGATCAGGGACCGGCATCACGAGACGAACACCCTGTACGACTTCCGTGACGGCGCGCTCTACGGAAAACAGCAGGCTTTGCGGCTGAGGATGATCGGACGGAAGGCCTATTTGACGTTCAAGGGGACGCCCCAAAAATCCCGGAGGTTCAAAGTCCGCGAGGAATTCGAGACCGAGGTCAACAACGGCCGGCATCTCCAGCTCACCTTGAAAGCCCTGGGGCTCGTGCCCGTTTTTTCCTACGAAAAACGGCGGACCGTTCTCAAGAAAGGGCCGCTCAAGATCTGCCTGGACGAGACCGCCGCCGGGTGCTTCATCGAGTTCGAAGGCGACCGGGAAAAGATCGTCCGGTTCGCGAAGCTCCTGAAGATCCCGAAAAACGATTGGATCAAACTGGATTACGTCCAGCTTTTAAAAATGGCGGGAAAAGGAGGGGGAAGCCCTTACTCGTCCTCTTTATCGCCCCCGATGGGCTCATCGGGCAATTCGTCGTCATAATCGGTCCCGACGACGTCTTCGGTTTCCACCTCTTCGCTGATCACCTCGTCCACGGCGACATCGACGCCGGCCTCTTCCGCGTCCTCGACGATACCGGCGTCGACGCTCAAGACCTGCTCTTCGACCTCGGCGAGGTTTTCGTGCGCGGACTTGAGGATCTCGTAATCGACCAGGCCAGCTTTGACCTCGATCTGGGCGATACGGATGGGATTCTTGGATTTGGTTCGGATCTTGACCTTGGATCCCTTCAGGATCTGCTTAGCCCGCTTGGAGGCCACGATCACGAACCGGAATTTGCTATCGACCTTGCCATAAGTCTGCAACGGATGAGTCTCCTCGATCTCGGATTGGGTGAAAGACGTCCAAGGATACCAGAAAAAGCCGGGCATTTCAATCTCTTTCGGATTTCATTGAGTTTTAGGGACGATTCCACTAAGATGATTTCCGACCGATGAAGCACGACAAACAGGGCGAGACCGACCTCCGCGCCCCGGTCCGCAGGACGCTCAAGAAGCTGGAGATCGAGGACGCGGACCGGAGGACTCGGCTCCGGGACCGGCTCAAGCGCCTCTTCAAGCGGCGGCCCAAGCGGCCCTGATCCCGCCGGGTCAAGGGCTCTCACGAAGCTGTTGGAGGCCTATTCGCAGGCCATTCTGAATTCTGACTCCTGAATCCTGTCTACTTGAGTAGTTACGATTCTTGTATAATGGCCCCGTGCCCTACGAACTCAAGCCCTTGCGGATCGGACCTCTCGAAATCGATTTTCCGGTCGTTCTGGCCGCCCTGGCCAGCTATAGCGACCTCCCTTACAGGCTGATCTGCCGGGCCTGCGGGGCGCCCTACGGCGCGACCGCGGCCATGCTCGACCGGCAAATGCTGCTCGATGGAAAACTGCGCGACCGGCTGGTCAGGCTCGATGCCGCCGATCATCCCATCGCCGGACAGATCATGGGCAACGATCCCGCCGTCATGGCCCGGGCGGCGGTCATCCTGCGGGACATGGGATTCGACGTCATCGACCTGAATTTCGCCTGCCCGGTCAAGAAAGTGGTCGCCAAGAAGCGCGGCGGCCATCTGATGGAGCGGCCCGACCTCGCCCTGGAGATCGTCCGGGCCGTGCGCGAGGCCGTCCCCGACCGGCCCGTCACCTTAAAACTGCGCCGGGCCTTCCGCGAGAAGGACGGAACGAGCGGCGCTTTCTGGCGGATCTCCCGGGGAGCCTTCGAGGCCGGAGCGGCGGCCATCGCCGTCCACGCCCGAAGCGTCGAACAAAAATATCGGGGCCAAGCCGATTGGGGCTTTTTGGCGAGGGTGAAGAGCGAGTTTCCCGACCGGACGGTCATCGGCTCCGGGGACGTTCACACCGCCCTGGACGCTCTGCGGATGATCGAGCAGACGGGCGTGGACGGAGTCCTCGCCGCGCGGGGGGCCATCGGCAATCCCTGGCTGTTCCGGCAGGCGCGCGACCTCGCCGCCGGCCGAGAGCCGTTCCAGCCCGGCCTGGCCGAACAGCGCCAATTGATCAACCGCCATCTCCGGCTGGCCGGCGATCTCTACGGCCCGCGCAGAGGCCTGCTGACCCTGCGCAATTTCGGCATCCGTTACGCCCGCCTCCATCCCCATCCGGCCAAGGTCCGAGCGGCCTTCATCAACGTTAAAACGGAGGAGGACTGGCGGGCCGTGATGGAGACCTGGTACGGCGGCTGAAATTTTGCTATCATAATCCGCTCAGACGCCCATGAGCTCGATCATCACCGCCAAGAACCTGACCAAGCGCTACGGCAAATTCACCGCCGTCGACGGCATCTCCTTCGAGATCCAGGAAGGCGAATGCTTCGGCTTCCTGGGGCCGAACGGGGCCGGCAAGACCTCGACCATCCGGATGATCCACTGCGTCTCGCCGGTTACGGCGGGCACGCTCACCGTCAAGGGCCTACCCTGCTCCATCGACAATCGGACCATCAAAAAAACGACCGGCGTCATCCCTCAGGAGATCACACTGGACGTTGACCTGACCGTCCGGGAGAACCTGATGGTCTTCTCCCGCTTCTTCGATATCCCGCGCCGCGAAGCGAAGACGCGGGTCGAGGAGCTCATCAAGTTCGTCGAGCTGGAGGCCAAGCGGGACAGCAAGATCGACCAGCTCTCGACAGGCATGAAACGGCGCCTGCTCATCGCCCGGGCTCTGATCAACCAGCCCACGCTCATCATCGCCGACGAGCCGACGACCGGTCTGGACCCGCAGGCCCGGCACCTCATCTGGCAGCGGCTCCGTCAGCTCAAGTCCCAGGGCGTCACGCTCATCCTGACAACGCAGTACATGGAGGAAGCCCAGCAGCTCTGCGACCGGATCGTGGTCATGTATCAGGGGAAGATCTTGAAAGAAGGAACGCCGAGGACCCTCATCGACGAGGAGATCGGCAAGGACGTCGTCGAAATCCGCATCAGTCAGGACCAGGACGAAAAACTGATCGGGTCGCTGGCCGGGTTCTCCTGCGGTCACGAGCGCGTGGGCGACACGCTCTTTTTTTACTGCCGGGACGGCCATGACATCCGGAAAAAACTGGTCGAGCTCGACTTGCCCAACACCGTCCATCGGCCGGCGACGCTCGAGGACGTCTTCCTGAAACTGACCGGACGGAGCCTGATCGAATGAACCTGTCCTATCGGGTCTATCACGTCTTCGTCAGGAACCTCGTCTCCTACAAGCGGTTCGTCGTGCCGACGTTCATCGCCAGCCTCGTCCAGCCGCTCTTCTATCTCATCACCTTCGGCATCGGCATGGGCGCCTATGTCGGTCTGTTCGGCGGAAAGCCCTATCTTTTCTTCCTCGTCCCGGGCGTCCTGATGTCGGCTGTGGGCCTGACCGCTTCTTATGAGTGCCTCTTCGGGACGTTCGTCAAGATGATCCACGAGAAGCTCTACGATTCTCTGATCGCGACGCCCGTCTCGGCGGAGGATGCCGTCGCCGGGGATATCGCCTGGGGCGTCTTCCGGGGCTTGATCAGCGGAACGTTGATGATGGCCGTGGCCATGGCCATGGGCGTCTTCCCCGTCTCCGTTCCCGCGGTCCTGCTCCTTTTTGTCTGCATGATCTTCGTCGGAGTTCTTTTCGGCTCGCTGGCCATGATCGTGACGTCGCTCGCCCCGAACTTCGATTTCTTCAATTATTATACCGAGCTCGTCCTGACCCCGATGCTGTTCTTCTCGGGCGTCTTTTTTCCCCTGGATAACTTCCCGGCCTGGATGAAGACCTTCTCCAAGTTCCTGCCCCTGACGCCGGCCGTCTCGATCTCGCGGGCGGTCTTTTCGGGCGTCTATTCCACCGCCCTCATCTTCGACTTCCTCTTCATCGTCGTCCTGGAAGTGATCGCCTTCACCATCGGCGTCAAGCTGATGAAACGCCGCTTGATCAAATAAGCCCGTTCAGCCTTTTTCCGGATCAGCCGCCCCGTCCTCTTGGACCGTTTCTTCGTCCTCAGCGTCGGCCGCTTCGGCGGGTCCGAGGATCGCCTGGGCGGCCGGCGCCGGAAGCTCTTCCACGCCCCTCAGCTTGCGCTCGATGGCCCGCGAGCGGGTCTTGGCCTTCTCGATCACGTTGCCGGCCTCGCGGATCTTCGTCTCGACCTTCTCGATGACCTCGCCGAACTTCTTGAACTCGCCCTTGATCGCGCCGAGCAAGTTCCAGACCTCGCTCGACCGCTTCTGGATGGCCAGCGTGCGGAATCCCATCTGGAGGCTGTTCAAGAGAGCCGCGAGCGTCGTCGGCCCGGTGACGTTCACCCGGTAATCCCGCTGCAAGGTCGTCATGAGGCCCGGCCGGCGCAGCACTTCGGCGTATAGGCCTTCCGTAGACAAGTAGAGGATCCCGAAGTCCGTCGTATGGGGCGGATCGATGTACTTATCGCGGATGTTCTTGGCTTCGAGCTTGATCCTGTTCTCGAGCTGCTTTCCGGCCTCTTCCACGGCCGCCGGGTCGCCTCGTTCGGAGGCATCCACCAACCGTTCATAATCCTCTTTGGGGAACTTGGCGTCGATCGGCAGCCAGACGACCTCACCGTCCCGCTCTTCCCGGCCGGGAAGTTTCAGGGCGAACTCGACCCGTTCGCCGCTGTCCGGCTTCGTCTGAACGTTCTGAGCGTATTGTTCGGGGGCCAGGATCTGCTCGAGCAGGTTTCCCAACTGCATCTCGCCCCATGTCCCGCGGACCTTGATATTGGTTAGGACTTTCTTCAGATCGCCGACGCCGCTGGCCAGTGTCTGCATTTCGCCCAATCCCCTATGGACCTGCTCGAGGCGGTCGCTGACGATCTTGAATGATTCGCCGAGGCGCTGATCGAGCGTCCCCGACAGTTTCTCGTCCACCGTCCGGCGCATCTCCTCGAGCTTGCCGGCGTTGTCGGTCTGAATTTGGGCGAGCTTCGTTTCGACGACCGTCCGGAGGCCGTCGAGCTTCTGCTCGTTCGACTCTGTGAGGCGGTTCATCTGTCCGGCGAATCCGTCCAACTGCTGTTTTTGGAGGCCGCTGAGGCCCGTGATCCTCTGGACCACGGAATCGCTGAGCCGCTGGACGCTGGCGTTCAATTCCTCGCGCTGGGAGCGGGCCTGGGCGTTGGATTCCTCGCGGTTCCGGGCGACCTCATCCCGGAATTCGCGCTCTCCCCTCTCCTGTCCGCGTTCGATCGACTCGAGCTGTTTCTGAAGCGAAGCGGAATCACCGCCGGAACGGCGCCTCAACGACAGGGCGAGCAGAACGAAAACGATCGCCATGAGCAGGACCGAGAGGATGGCTAACACCGTCGAGAGATTCATCGTTCACTCCTCAACGCTCCGCGCGCCGACGGCGGCCGGGGCCCCGGGCTTTGCCCGGGGGTCCACTTCCGCCGTACTCGCCCGTGGATAAAAGCCACGGGCGAGTGGCGAGCCGAAGGCTCGTCCCTTGACGAGGCGGCTCAAGATTTTTCCGTCCTTATCGATGGGCCGGGGCGAAAACTTCCAGTTCGTGGATGGACCAGTAATAAATCTCATCCTGGCCGTCGTTGTTGATCCGGACGAAGCGGGCCTCCTGTACCGGAAAAGTGACCTCGAGGCCGAGGTTTTTTGGATCCAAGAAGGACAGAATGGAGAGGACCGTCTTGTCCGAGGAGGCGACCATGCGCCACTCCTGTCCGTCTCCGGAAAGCTCGACCCGAAAGGCCCGGGGGTAATCCTGGACGCTCGAGCCGATCCTCAATCTCAGCCCCGAGAGGATTTCCGACCGGCCAAGATCGAGGACGAAAAACTGGCCCTTCCGCTGATTGCCACCCGAATCCCATCGGGTTAAAAGCCGGTCGTCGATCGCTTTCATGGCGTTCTCGGCGTTGACGCTGGCCGTCGCTTTCCAGCCGGCCCGGGCCAGGGGCCGTAAATTCCGGCTGAAGAGGTCGTCTCCGGACCGAAGGGAGATCATCTTCGCCCCCAGGATCTCATAGACAGAGGCGTCCTCGAATTTCCCCGCGAACCGGAATTCGTCCTTCCTCGCTTCGAAGACCTCGAAGAGCGACTTCACGACCTCCGGGTCCATGAGGTCCGTATGAAAGATCATGTATTTGATGCCCAGGATCTTGAGATCGGCCACATTTTCCAACGCCGGGGACCGGCTCCATCTCAGCTTCACCTCATCATAGAGAGGGGGGAAGAAGCCGCTGTAGCCGTTGAGGAGCTTCTGGAAATGAAAGGCGGAATAGAAGACGCGGGGGCATTCGAAGGGCGCGAGCTTGTGGTCGTTATAAGGAAAGGGGATTTCGGCCACGGCGAAACTTCCCGGGGGGAACGTGCCGAGCCAGGCGTAGACCGGAGGGATGGCGTCCGGCCGGGGAACCGCCACCCCGGGCAGCGGACAAGAAAAATATTCGGCGAGTATGAGAATCGGGACGGCCGCGGCCAGGAGGACCATCCGGCCTTTCAGTTTTCCCGTGAGGAACATCGTCCCGAAGGCGGCCAAGACCGCCAGGGCGAACATGACGATGACGTGAAAACGGGCGGGGACGCGGATGCCGTTAAAGCCCGGAAGATATTTGTGGAGGATGACGTACGGGCCCCTAGCCCCGAAGGTGAAGGAAAAAGAGAGAAGCAGAAAAACGGGGTAGATCCAGGGAAGGCGGAGATCCCAGGAGAACAGGCGGACGGCCCAGATCTTTCGCCAGAGGGCTCCGGCCGCCAAAAGCACGGCCAGGAGAATCAGGGGCTTTTGGACGGCATGGACGGTGATCCGCCCGAGGAATCCCAACGACAGATCGAATCCGCCCGTGAACAACATCCCGATCAGGGCGGCGATATCGACCAGCATCAGGGCCGAGATAATCCAGAGACCGGCGCGAGGCCAGCTCCGGCGCTCCGTCTTCGGCTGGGAAGGCGCCGTCCTCTTCCATCGAAAACCCAGGGCGACTCCCACCGCCGCCAGGAGGAAGGCGACGGCGCCCGGAAAAAGCTCTCCCTCGGGGATCACATTGCGAGCCGTCGACCGCCCATAGAGCCTGTTGACGGGGGACGTGGCGAGGAAGCTCTTGGGGCTGGCGCTGAGGCCGAAATCCCGTTGAAATCCCATCTCCTTTTGCAGCCTGACGTATTGGACGAGGAAAGGCCCGGCCACGGCCGCGATCAGGACGCCGGCGAGGGCCATGTCCCCCCAGAAACGAAGCTTGACAATCTTTTTTCTCTGAACAGCCATGATCAGGACAAAGAGGCCGACGAAGAAGGAGAGAAAGAGGGCATAATAGCCGTTCGCTAAAACCTGAAGGATGAAGAACAGGGCGAACAAAAGAAGATCGCGCCGGCGGTCGTTCTCGAAATACCGGTGGAGGAAGAGAAAGGCCAGGGGGATCCCTCCGGCCCAGAGAACCTGGACCTGGTAGGTATGAGCGAACATGAAAGGATTGAAGGCATAGATGAGGCCGGCCACGATGGAGGGAAACGTCCGGCGCGTCAAATGGCGGGCCAACAGGTACATGCCGAAGCCCGTCGTGATGAATCCCAGGAGCAGAACCATGTTGTGCGCCAGGACCGGATTGCCGGTCAGGAGCGCGATCGGCATCGCGGCCAGGGACTCGGTGAACAAATGCTCCGAATAGGCCAGCGTCCGGTTGTACGGATAAAAGATGTTCGCGTCAAAAAAATGGCCGATGTTCAGATGCGAGATCTGTTGGACATCCCAAGCCAGGATCCAGGCATTGAGCATCGCATCGCCGTAATCGCGGAGGGTTGTGGCCGGGCGGGTGATGAGAGGGTACGTCATCACCAGGGCCAGAGCGACGAAAAGAAGGAGGACGGTCAGTTCGCGTTTCATACGGAGAAAGACTATATCTCCGGGCTCACAAATCTGTCAAGTTATTCATATTCTTATGGATTATCGCCCGGAAAAAAATATAAAATACGGAACGGCGTAAGGCCCGGCCCCCGGACCGCTGAGGCAGAGAGTCTTCAGGATGAGGTTTTCCGTTATCGAAACAGCCGCTCGGACAATCGTCGAAAAAATCCTCTTCGTCTGCCGGACGAGGATCGTTCTCCTGGCCGCCTGTGTCCTGGCCTGTCTCGGGCTCGTCCTCGGCCTGAAAACCCTTTCGCCGAAGCACGGTCTGACCGGGCGCTATTTTGCCAACGCTTCGTGGAGCGGTCCGCCGGCCGCGACCGCGCTGGATCCCGTTCTCCATTTCGAGAAGAGCGCCGCGGCCGAACGGACGGGCTTCTCCGAGTCTTCGAGCGTCGAATGGGAAGGCTTCGTCTATGCGCCCAAGTCGTCCGCGTACCGCTTCACCGTGACCTCGGACGGCGGCGCTTGGGTCTATCTCGACGGCGTCCCGCTCATCGACAACGGAGGGATCCACCCGGCGGGCATGGCGGAAAAGGAGACCGAGCTGTCCCGCGGGAATCACCGCCTGCTCATCAAGTATCTCGATACGGGAGGGCCGGGGCCGTTCGATTTCCGTTGGAGGGAAACCAAGACATCCAAAGCCCTCATGCCCAGGCTCTATTTGTATCCCAAACCGGCCGGCCTCGGGCTGTTCGTCTTCGACACGGCCCTCCGATACTTCCTTCCAGCGCTCCAAGCGCTCCTCTGCGCCGCCGGACTCCTGCTCCTGATCACCTCGATCCGGGCCGTCCTGCCGAGATGGGAACTCGCCGCCGTCCTGGCCTTGGGCCTCTTCCTCGTCATCGCCGGGGCGTACGAAATCGACGTATTCCTGAAAAGGTCCCGATCCGTCACCGGATGCGACAGCTATGCCTACCTCCAAGGCGCCCTGCTCATGGCCCGCGACGGTTTCTTTCACACCGAGTATCGGGATCCCTTGATCCCGCGGATCCTTGGATCGTATGCGACGAAGCCGGCTGAACGCCAAACGATATTTCTTTTGAGCCCTCACGGACATTATGTCCACGATCTCGAGCGAGGCATCGTTTATAACGTCTTCCCCCCCGGCATGTTCATTCTCCTCTATCCGTTCGTCGGTCTGTTCGGCCGATCGGCGGCTTTTTTAGTCCTGCCCCTTCTCGGCCTGGCCTTGTTGGCCGCATTCTTCCTCTGGGGGACAAAAAAAGCCGGGCCCGTTTTTTCCATGGCCCTCTGCGCGGCCGTGTTTTTCAACGAGCAGGTTTTCGGCAACACGGTCCGGATCATGAGCGATTTGCCGTCCCTGGCCCTTATCGCCGCGAGCGCGTTCCTCCTCTATCGGAACATCGGGACGCCGCGCCGGCTCTATCCGATCCTCGGGGGGATCGCTTTCGGATTCGCCGTGATGGTCCGCTACTCCAATGTCGCGGGCTTGTTCCCTCTGGCCTATCTCCTGTGGCGTCGATATCGGGAGGACCGTCAGCCGAAGGCCCTGGCCAAGGACGTTTTTGCCTTTTCCGCCGCCGGCGTCCTGTTCGGACTTCTGCCTTTGGCCTTCTATACGATGCGTCTCTTCGGCACGGCCTTCCGCCTCGTCTACGAACCGTACAATCAGAGCCGGATGCAATGGACGAATCTCGGACCGGGGATCTCCTTCTATGCCAAGACCCTGGTCCAGACCTTCGGTCCCTTCGGCCTCGCCCTCATGGCTTTCGGGCTTGCGGTCTGTCTGGCCCGTCGCTCCACCCGCCCGGCCGGCCTGGCCTGTTCGCTCGGCTTCCTTTCGTTCTTCATTTTTTATGCCTTGAACAGCATCCAACAGGAAAGGTATCTCCTGCCCGCCTTTCCCTTCCTGGCCGTGCTCTCCGCTTATGGCGTCCAAGCCCTGGCCAAGGCCGTCAACAGATCCTTCCTCCTGAAGTTCCTGATCATCGCCGCGTGCGTGGGCTATCCTTTCCTCTATTCCAAGGACAGATATTTCGTAGGAAGCTTTAAGGACGAAGAGGTTTCGCTGAAGCTGCAAAAAATAGTTGAGGCTAAATCCGTCGTCTTCTGCGACGATTTGAGCGGCCCGCTCCGCCTCTACGCCGGCCTGCCGGCCTATCGGCTGGCCTGGACGGACGGGCCGACGCTCGAGGCGACGCTTTCGTTTTTCGTCGAGCAGGGATATTCCATCTATTTCCTCCTCGACACCCGGATGGCCGCTGATTCTTTCGAGGACATGATCCGACAGGGCGCTATTTCTCAAGAGACCGTTCGGCTCGTTTCGAAGCCCTACGGTTTCCCGCTCTATCGCTTTACGGGAAAATCCGCCCCGGCTCAGCCCGTAAAGTAGAGGTACGCGGCCAGTATGCAGACCAGGACAAAGGCCGAAGCCAGGACGTCCCGCCAGTCCCAG
>JAPKZI010000081.1 GCA_026393865.1 Candidatus Aminicenantota bacterium | reverse complement strand
AGAAGGAGAGGCGGGAGAATTTGAAAGGACGGATCACCTCCGTCGTGACCAACGCCGATCTGGCGAAAGTGAAGAAAAAACCGGCCGTTCCTATGCCCTCCGAGGTCGCGCCGGCCGAGGGCCAAGAGGCCGGCCAAGCGGTTCCTAAAAACCCACCCGCCGGAACCGGAGAACCCTGGCCGTCCGTCCCCCCAAACCAGTTTTCCCAGGAACCGCAGACTTTTACCCGCCCGGGTTCCGCCGAAAGCAAGGCCGAGCTTGAGGCCCGATGGAACAAGACCAAGGAATGGGTCTAGCTCCTGAAGGTCAAAATGCTCGCCATCCAACAGCAGATGTCCCTGCCCGGGAACCAGCCGCCCAAGGGCCAGATTCAAAAGGAGATGAACGACCTGACTCAGAGAATTCAGCAGGCCCAGGCCGACGAAAAAAAAGCCAAAGAAGATCTCGATAAGCTCACCCTTTCGCAAGTCCCGAAACGATAGCGTTCTTTGACGTTTCCCCGAGCCGGCCCGATAATCGGCCGCCCGTACCCCGCCTTGACATCGCCTCTCGCCCGGTCCTATGATGACTCTCTCCGGCCGGACGGAAGCGCCTTTGGCCCTCCTTTTGACCCGTCCGGCGCGGTCTCGAAATCGTCCATGAATGGAGATTGCCCCATGACCGACCGGATCCGTCACGCTTCGCCGCATTCGCTGCTCATTCGCATTATATTCGCGATCTTGGTCGCCGGCCTCGTTCTGGCCCAGGTCCCGCCCGATCGCTGTCTCGTGCCGCCGTCGCAGCGCGACCCGATCATCCAGGAACTCTCCGGAGAACAGGCCTTCCTTCACGTCCAGATGCTCTCGGCCACCCGCGACCGGCAGGCCGCTGAGTATCAAAACGAGTTCTTTGAAACGACCTACCTCCGCGAGCAGGCGGCCCAAGCCGGCCTCTCGGATGTGCTTGTCGAGTTCTTTCCCACGCGCGACGTCTGGGACGCCGAGGAGGGCGACCTGTATCTCGTCCAGCCGGTCCGGAAAAAGATCGCCAGCCTCAACCAGGTGCCGTCCTCGCTGGCCTCCGGCAGTATGAACGCGGACGTCGAGGCCGAGGTGGTCTACGTCGGGGCCGGGCGCGAGGCGGATTACGCCGGTAAGGACGTGACAGGAAAGATCGTTCTCGGCAGCGGCTCGGTGAGCTCCGTGTTCGGCGGCGCCGTCAACCAGCGCGGGGCGGCCGGCGCCCTCGGCACGGGGTCGCCCGGCGTCAGCGGCAACGCGGCCGGCTATACGCTCGACCAGATCGGCTGGGCCGGCGTCTCGCCCAAACCGGACAAGGGCGGATTCGGCTTCGCCCTGTCCCTGCGGCAGTTCAACGAACTGAGGGGCTATCTCGATCGGGGAACGAAGGTCGTCGTCCGGGCCCACGTCCGGGCCAAAACGTATCCTGGGAAGATGAACGTGGTCTCGGCGGCCATCCCGGGGACCGATCCCTCCGCCGGCGAGTTCCTTTATGTCGCCCACTCTTTCGAGACCATCAGCAAGCCGGGGGCCAATGACAACTGCACCGGCGTCGGCACGGTGCTTGAGATCGGCCGGACGCTGGCCCGGCTCATCCGGGACGCCGTCCTGCCGCGGCCCCGCCGGACGATCCGTTTCGTTTGGGGCAACGAGATCTCCGGCTCGTCGGCCTTCATGAACAAGCACCCCGAACTCCAGGACAAACTCCTCGCCGCCTTGAACTTCGACATGACCGGGGCCGACCCGAAGTCGACGGACAGCTACCTGCGGATCAAGATGACTCCGGACGGCCGGCCGAGCTACCTGAACGATCTCATCGCCAACCTGCTCCAGTTCGTCGACCAGGCCGAGATCCGGACCAGCCAGGGAGTCAACGCCCAGTTCAATTACCGGATGTGCCCGTTAGCGACCATTACCTCGGGCAGCGACCATACGGTCTTCCTGGCCGCCGCCATCCCGACCATGCAGTTCAACTATTGGCCGGACAACTTTTATCACAGCAGCGAAGACCGGATCGTCCACGTCGATCCGACCGAATTGAAGAGGGTCGGCGTGACGGCCGCGGCCGCGTTTTACTACCTGGCCAACGCGGGCGCGCCTGAAGCGCGTAACCTGGCCTGGGAGGCGGCCGCGAACGGCGAGAAGTGGATCGCCGAGGTCGCCCGCCAGAGCGTTCGGCTGCTCGGGACCGACCCGAAGAAGATCCATGACCAGCACAAGGCGGCCCAGACCAAGGTGACCGGCGCCTTCAACCGGGCCAGGGGGGCGGTGGAATCCGTGCGGACGCTGGCCAAGTCGCCGGAGGTGGAGGCGACCGTGGCCATGCTCGTCGCCGGCCTCCAAGCCAACCGCGACACGGCGGCCAAGCGACTCGAAGCCGTCTACCGCGACAAATGCGCCGGGCTCGGCCTGAAACCAACCGCCATCGTGCTGACAGATAAGGAGCGGGAATACGCGCAGTTGATCCCGCGCCGCAAGTACAAGGTCTACTCCGAGGAGGCCCAAAAGCAGAGCCAAGCCGTCCGCCAGGCCCAACCCCAAGCTCAGACCCCGCCGCCGGCCGGCGTCAAGCCTCCGGCTGGAGGGGCTCCGGCCGCGGGTGCGCCCGCAGGCGCGCCGCCGGGCCGGATGATGGGATTCACCTCGACCTCGGTGAATTATTTCATCAACGGGAGCCGGAGCATCCTCGACATCTACAACGCCGTCCGGGCCGAATGCGGCCATCTCCAGGTCGGCAGCACGGAATCCAAGTTTGCTTATGTTCTGGGGCCCGAATATCCGGACGTCGACCTGGAGGCCGTGGCCAACCTGATCCGGAACCTGGAAAAGAACGGCATCGTCGAGATCGTCAAGGCCGGGACGAAGGCTAAATAAAAAAGCGAGGCGTCTTGGCCGCCGGAGAAGTGATGAATCGTCGCGAATTTCTTTTTAGAACAAACCCTTTTGGATTTCATCGCGTATAAATAGGAGAGGATGAGTCTCATCCAAAAATCTTCAGAAAGGCGGTGCGGCATGAAAAAGATCTCTGCTCTGGCCTTCGCGGTCCTGGCGCTCGGAGCCATGGCTTGGGCCCAGGTCGATGCGCGGATGATGCAAAACCCGGACGTTTCGAAGACGCATATCGTTTTCACCTACGGCGGAGACCTGTGGGTCGTTCCCAAGGACGGCGGGACCGC
>JAPKZI010000029.1 GCA_026393865.1 Candidatus Aminicenantota bacterium | reverse complement strand
TTCAGGTATTGCGCGGCGATCGTGAAGAAACCCCTCCGGTTGTAGAGACCCGTCAGATCGTCCGTTACGGAGTGGATCTTGAGCTCCTTGATCATCTTCTGCCGTTCGAGGTTGGACTCTCGGAGCTTTCCCAGGACCTTTTTCAGTTTCTCCTCGCTACTCTTCTCGTGGGTGATGTCGACCAGGATGCCGTCATAAAAGGCGATCTTGCCGTCCGGGCCGACCACCCCTCGGGAATAGTCACGGATCCAGATTATTTTGCCGTCCCGTCGCCTGAGCCGACAGTCGGCGACCATTTTCGACAATTTGTTGAGCTGTTTCAGACGCTGATCACGATCGGATTCCCTGGCGTAGAGCTTCCGGGCGTTGATCTTCTTCAACGCGTTTGTCGGATATCCCAAAATCTTAGCCAAAGCCGGATTGGCCTCGACGATCGCGCCGTCCGGAGTGGTGCGGTAAGCCCCGACGGGAAGGTTTTCGATCAGTTCCAGGTAGCGCTTTTCCCGGTCCGGGCTTTTTTTCTTGACAGTTTCGGGAGGCACGGCCGGCGAGGATATTCGGATCCGCCTTTTTTGGATTGTTTTCGTCATGTTGAACCTCATGTTCATTTATCACAGAAAGGGAAGGGCGGTCAACCGACTCCTTGAGTCGTCCTGAGCGAAGCGAAGGATCTCGTTCAACCTCGGGATTAGCGCATGAATTCCCTCGAAAGACTCGGGACGACTCAAAGAGTCGCTTGAGCGAAGCGAAGGATCTCGCTTTTTGGTATAATCGGCCGCGAAGAAACGCCCATGCCGTGGAATCAGATCTACGATCCTCTGGGCCAGTGGGTCCTCTCGACGATCCTGGCCGCCCTCCCCATCTTCGTCCTGCTCGGCACGCTCGCCTTTCTCCGGCTCAAGGCCCACTTGGCGGCGGTCCTCGGCCTGGCCGCGGCGCTGGTCATCGCCGTCCTCGTCTTCGGCATGCCGGCCGGCAAAGGCCTGACCGTAGCCGTTTATGGCGCGGCCTACGGGCTCTTCCCCATCGGCTGGATCATCCTCAACGTCATTTTTCTTTATAACCTGGCCAACGAGAAGGGGCATTTTAAGATCCTCCAGGACAGCCTGACCGGAATCACTCAGGACCGGCGGCTCCAGCTGCTCCTGATCGCCTTCTCCTTCGGCGCGTTCTTCGAGGGCGCGGCGGGTTTCGGCACGCCCGTGGCCGTGACCGCGGCTATCCTGATCGGCCTGGGCTTCCGGCCGCTGGCCGCCTCCGGGCTGTCGCTGATCGCCAACACCGCGCCCGTGGCCTACGGCGCCCTCGGCACGCCGATCATCGCCCTGGCCGGCGTCACTGGGCTGGACGTTCGCAGTTTGAGCGCCATGGTCGGGCGCCAGCTGCCTTTCTTTTCGATCATCGTCCCGTTCTGGCTGGTCTGGGCCTTCGCCGGGTTCGGAGGTATGCGCGAAGTCTGGCCGGCCTTGCTCGTCGCCGGGGTCTTCTTCGCCGTGCCCCAATTCCTGATCTCGAACTTTCACGGCCCGTGGCTCGTCGATGTCCTCTCAGCGGCCGTTTCCATCGGGGCGCTGATCGCCTTCCTTCGCCTTTGGCATCCGAAAAGGATCTGGGGGCTGGAGGGAAGAGAAGACGGTCGCGCGGCGAGAGGGACCCATCCTCATAGCCGGGCCGACATCGTCAGAGCCTGGCTGCCATGGCTCATCCTGAGTGTCATCGTTTTCGCTTGGGGGATTCCCCAGGTCAAGCAATTTCTAGACGGGATCTCCGTGTTCAGGGTGCCGGTCCCGGGCGTGGACAAATTGATCAACCGCATGCCGCCGGTGATGTCCGGCCCGACGCCCGAGGGCGCCGTTTTCATCTTTAACTGGCTGTCATTCACCGGCACGGGAATTTTATTGGCGGCCCTTTTATCGGCCGCCTTCATGCGATTCAGGCTGCGCGAAACGATCTCGGTCTGGTGGAAGACCGTCAAGCGCGTCCGTTATTCGCTGATCACGGTGGCGGCGATGCTCGCCCTGGGTTATACGACCCGCTACGCGGGGCTGGACGCGACGATGGGCTTGGCTTTCGCCAGGACCGGAGCGCTCTATCCCTTCTTCGGGACGATGCTCGGCTGGCTGGGCGTCGCCCTGACCGGTTCGGACACGTCGTCGAATGTCCTCTTCGGCAGCCTCCAAAAGATTACGGCGACGCAGATCGGCGTCAGCCCGGTGCTGATGTGCGCGGCGAACAGCGCGGGAGGGGTGATGGGAAAGATGATCGACGCTCAGAGCATAGTCGTCGCCAGCACGGCCACGAAATGGTACGGGCACGAGGGAGACATCCTGCGCTACGTGTTCTTCCACAGCCTGGCCCTGGCCGCGCTCGTCGGGCTGCTGGTCATGCTCCAGGCGTACGTCTTCCCGTTCACGAAGCTCGTGGTCAAATAGAAGGACCAGGCGGAGGATCTTGCCGTTCTTCATGGGCCCGTCCTTTTCTTTTCATCCTTACGGTGAAGCCTTCGGATCTTGAAAAGGTCCAACAACATGTCGAGGGAGCTGCGAACGATGCGGACATTGCTTTGGGCGGAATTCCGCCAGATGACGGGAACCTGCCGGATCCGGTGATCGCGGCGGCAGAGATAGAGGGCCTCCACATCGAAACTGAAACCGTCGATCGCGAGGCGGGAGAACACCTTCTTCGCGACGTCTCCCCGGAACAGTTTGAATCCGCACTGCGTGTCCGGGATGCCTTTCATGAGAAGGCGGCGGACGAAGACGTTGAATGTCTTGCCCATAAGCTCACGGAAGAACGACTGCCGGACTTGGATGTCGGCCCCGACGAGCGCCCGCGAGCCGATGACGACGTCGAAGCCCTGGTTCATCCAGGGCCAGAACTTTTCGAGCTCCTCGATCGGCGTGGACAGGTCGGCGTCCGAAAAGAGGATGAAATCGCCGGCCGCCTTCATGATGCCTTCCTTAACGGCCGCGCCCTTGCCCCGATTCCGGGGAAGGCTGAGGATGGTGTGGCGCTCCATGCCGCGGAGCGATTCGGCGGCGCGCTCGGCGGTTCGGTCCCGGCTGCCGTCGTCGACGACGATCACTTCGCTCGCGTACGGCTGCTTTCCGAGATAAGCGCGGATCGAGTTCAGGGAAGCGCCGATCCTGGCCTCTTCGTTGAACGCGGGGATGACGACGGAGAGATGGATGGAACCGGGATCAGGCCTGGGCATTTTTTTATATTCTCAAAAATGGGGGGCGGGGTCAAACCCCTTGTCATTCGGACGTGTACACAGTCTCCGAAAATTGATAGGATTGTCGGGCGAAGGGACTTCATTGGAAGAGCTAATCAGACAATTATCCCGGTTCAAGCATCGATTAAGCGGCACCGCCCGGAACTCCTCAGCCATTGAGACGATCCGAACCATACTTGAATCTTTCGGTTTTCAGGCGCGATGCGATTTTTTCCGAGTGCCCGGATTATTGGTCCACGGCATGGCCCTCAACATCCTCGCTCTATGGATCGTTTTTATCGTTTTGAAAAACTATTCCTTATCTCTTGTCCTCTACGGAATTGTCCTCGTATCCTTTTGGGGCGAGTTGACCATTTCTTTTCATTTTCTGCGGCGGCTGCTCCCCTCACACAAAACCTGCAACGTTGAAACGTGCATCACCGCGGAAAGCAATGCCGCTAAAACCATCGTCGTCGTCGCCCATCATGACACCCCAAAAACAGGCCTCCTTTATAACCTCGGACTGGCAGAGCGTCTTTCTTTGAAACTCTCCAGACTCCCTTCTCCTTTGAATAGGTTCTTTCTTCCGCCCTTTGTTGCGGCGATTTTTCTGGGCGGGGCGCTGACCATTCGCCCCTTCTCCTCGCTCTCCACTTTTTATGCCGTTCTGACGATTTTTTCGATGCTGATTTTGTCCATCACTTTTCTAAGCGTCGTTCAAATCGGATTCTCTCGGTCCTCACCCGGTGGCAACGACAATGGATCCGGATTGGTCGTCCTCCTGGAGCTTGCCCGCCGTTTTTCGGCGGACAAACCACGGCGGAATACGCTTCACCTTTTGGCTTCCGGCGCCGAGGAAGCTGGATTTTTCGGCGTCAAAGCGTTCATGAAAACACATAAAGAACTCGACCGAAGAAAGACCCTATTCATTAATGTCGAAAGCGTCGGGGGAGGGGAGCTGCATTGGGTTACCGGTGAAGGCAATCTACAGCGGGTCGAATATCCGCGGAGCGGGATGGCTCTTCTTGACCAATTGGAAAATAATAATGCGATTCCGTCTCTTCCTAGAGCTCCCATTCTGGCGCCGACGGATGCTTCAGCTTTGGCCAAGAAGGGTTTTGACGTCGTGACGCTGATCGCGTTAAAGAATGGAACGGTGCCTTTGAATTATCATAAAACATCCGATACGTTTGATAAATTGGACACCCAAACTCTGATAAAGGCAGCGGATGTGATCGAGAAAATCATAAGATATTATTGCCGCTGAGCCGCTTTATTAGACGCCAGGATGACGGCTGGAGAGGGCGAGAACGGACGGCTTCCTGAAGAGCTTCGGTTTCTTGATGTAGCCGCCTTGGTTGTGGCTCCGTCCTCAGCCTGTCACCTCTTGGCTTCTCTCCGCCCATTTTAATATAATGAACCCAAGCAAAGGAGTAACCCATGAAACGAACCACCACCGTCCTTATCTCTGTCGCGCTTATCGCGGCGACCACCGGCTGTTTCCACATGTTTCCGCCCCGCGTCAATCTTGATCGCTTCGGCACGATCGGACTCGTCCAATTCCGCTCCGAGGCCAAAGGCAATATCGCCGAATACGCCACCCGGATTTTCATCGAGATCATGATCAAGTCCCAGCCCGGGGCCCGGATCAAGGAACTGGGCCGCGAGGATGAGGTCCTTCGGGACATCGGGGCGAACCGGCTTTCCCCCGACGCCCTGGAAGCCCTGCGCCGGCGGTTCAACGTGGACACCGTGATTTTCGGGACGCTGGAGGTGTCCAACATCCGTCCCCGGGTGGACCTGCTTTCGATCATCTCGACTCTGAGCGTTTCGGCCGAGGTGGACGCCGTGCTGGCGGCGCGCCTCCTCGACACACAGGACGGGACGATATTATGGACGGACTCGGCCCGCGACCA
>JAPKZI010000128.1 GCA_026393865.1 Candidatus Aminicenantota bacterium | reverse complement strand
AAGCTCAACAACATCAAAGGCTGAGCGAGACTCTCAGCTACAGTTTGGCGGTGATCCCGTCCAGCACCTTTTGGGGCGACATCGCCCCGAACTGGAATTCGAACTCTTCGCCTGATTTCAGCTTGACCAGAAGAGCTTTTTGGAAGAGGGATTTTTTGACGATTTTAGCTTCCCCGATCTCGCTGAAGGGGATGGCGACGTGATCGGTGATCTTCTCGGAGTTCGGAGTCGGATCACCCACAAAAACCGACCAGGACCCAACCATCTCTTCCCCTTGCTCCAGCCACGCTTCAGCCATGTTTCCCTCCTTCAGGCAATATGTTTTCGTTTAGACGAATCCGATGCGGGGAAAGGTTCGATCGGACCTTCCCCCGCTCGATCTTCTTGACGATCTTTCGTCCGAGGCCGCGCCTTCTACTTGATGGCCGCCTGGGCCTCCTGATATTTCGTCTGGGCTTCCTGGACCTTGGGATCCGAGGCATAGGCCATCATTTTTTCCATGCCGGTCATCATCTTACCCATGACGGCGTTCATCCTCTCCATCAGGGGCTTCAGCTCGGCGGGCGGGTTGTTCTGGAGGTCTTTCATCTCCGGGTACTTGGTGTCGATCTCCTTCATCTTCGGGGCCAGCTCTTTCGTAGTCACAGTCAAGGCATTGAGCGCGGCCACCACATCGTCGGCGCTCTTGATGTTGTCCAGGGCGGTGACGAATTTTTCGTTGGCGGTGATATACTTTTCCATGACGTCCTTGACGTCGGCATATTTGCCGCCTCCCCCGCCCTTACAGGCGGTGATGCCGAACACGAACAGAACCACGGTCGCGAAAATAACAGCTTTTTTCATAAACTCTCCTCCTCGAAATAAAATCAAGATGCCCCATGATTATCACAGAAAACGCCCTTTTTCAAGTGAAAAACCGTAAAAGCGGCGCCGCGGCGCGCTTTCCAAAGCGGCGGCCCCAAGATATAATACCCGGCGCCAAGCTGAACAATCGGCTGAAACCGCCTGGAAAAAAATGAGGAGCACCCCATGTGGCTGCTGAATGAGCTGATCTTCTCTACGCCGCTCATCATCTACGTCTGTCTCCGGATCCGGAAACTGTTCGCGAGAAAGCTTTATAAAAATATCTCGACGGCCCTCTTTCTCGTCCTGGTCCTGGCTTTTCCCCTGGCTGAGATCTTATCGCACGGATCGGGTCCCAGCTGGACCCGGCCCCTGATGAACGTCGGCTATTATGCGCTGCCCCTGCTCCTCTATCTCGTCCTGACGGTCATCGCGGTCGATCTCCTGATCGGCCTCCTCCGGCTGACGAGAGTTCTTTCCAAAGAAAAAGTCCATGGCCCCCGCTTCCGCAGGTTCCGTCTCGGATTCGTCATGCTCTTCCCTCTCGTCGTCGTCCTCCTGGGGATCCTGAACTTCCATCACCTCCGGGTCAAGGAATATGCCGTCGAGGTTCCCCGGAGAGCATCGACCCTGACCCAATTGAAGATCGTCTTCGCCTCGGATTTCCACCTCGGGGACCAGACGGAGTCGGATTTCATGGACAGGTTCGTGGCCCTGGTCAACGCCCAGGATCCCGATCTCGTCCTGATCGGTGGCGACGTTCTCGAGGGAGACCGGCGGGACGAGGCTCTCGATCATTTTGAATCCCAATTCCGCCGGATCAAATCAAAGTACGGAGTTTTCGCCGCCCCGGGAAACCATGAAGGCTACGGCGGAAACCGGGACGAATTCTTCAGCCGGGCCGGCATTAGGCTGTTGCGCGATGCCGTGGACAGGATAGACGGAGCGTTCACCGTGGCCGGACGGAACGACGGCCGATCTAGAGACCGAAAAACCATCGAGGCGCTTCTCCAGGGGGTTCCGGACGATCTGCCTCTCATTCTCATCGACCATCGGCCCACGGACATCGAGAACATCAGCCGGACGCGAGCGGACATCCAGGTCTCTGGCCACACCCATCACGGCCAGCTCTTCCCCATCAATTTCATCACCAACAAACAATACGAATTGAGCTGGGGGTATAAGAAAAAAGGCGGAACTCACGTTTTTGTGTCCAGCGGCGTCCAGGTCTGGGGACCCCGGGTCCGGACGGTCGGGGACTCGGAAATTCTCCTCATCCGCGTCGCGTTCCGCGACAGCGGCTGGAGCCGATCGCTCTCCCTTTTTGATTTTACCCCGCATTTATTCTAAAATGGCGCCAAGATGATCGCCTATCTCAAGGGAACGATATATCAGAAGCTCCCCCACCAGGTCATCGTCGACATCGGCGGCGTCGGCTACTGCGCCGCCATCCCGCTGACCACGTATTTCAAGCTGGGAGAGGTCGGCCAGCCTGTCGAACTGCTGATCCACACCCACCTCACGGACAAAGCCCTGTCCCTCTTCGGGTTCATGACCGCCGACGAACGCAACCTGTTCTTGAAGCTCATCGGCGTCTCCGGCATCGGCCCTAAGCTGGCCATGAACGTCCTTTCCGGAATTAACGCCGTCGAGCTCGTGGACGCCATCCAAAAAAGCGACGTCGGCCGGATCTCGACCATCCCCGGGATCGGCAAGAAGACCGCCCTGCGGATCGCCATGGAGCTCCAGGACAAGCTCGAAAAGAAGGAAAAGCTGCTGGGCGCTAAAAGGTCGCAGGAACAGGAGGACCTCGTCTCGGCTCTCATGAATCTCGGTTTCCGGCGGAAGGAAGTGGAGCTCGTCGTGGAGGCGATCCTCCGTTCGCATAAGGAGGAGAAACCGGAGTTCGAAAAGCTTCTCCGGGAGTGCTTGGGGAAATTGGCCAAAGTCTAAAATGAAGGGAATATCGCGCCCTCGCGGGCGCCGCGATGAAATGAGATGAAGATCAAAGACGTGCCGGCTGTCCTGACGCCCGTCCGGACCAAGGAGGACCTGCTTTTCGAAGACAGCCTCCGGCCGCGCAACTTCGAGGAATTCATCGGCCAAGACAACATCAAGTCCAATCTGAAAGTCTTCATCGAAGCGGCGCGGAAGAGGGACGAACACCTCGACCATGTTCTTTTATACGGGCCGCCGGGCCTGGGCAAGACCAGTCTCGCCTACCTGATCGCCAAGGAGATGGGCGTCGGCATTAAGCCCACGGCCGGCCCGGTCATCGAGCGGATCGGCGACCTGTCGGCCATCCTCTCCAATCTCCAGTCGAAAGAGATCCTCTTCATCGACGAGATCCACCGTCTCCATCCTTCGGTCGAGGAGATCCTCTATTCGGCCATGGAGGACTTCCACCTCGACATCGTCATCGGCCAGGGCCCGAGCGCCCGCAGCCATAAATTGAGGCTCAAGAAGTTCACCCTGATCGGGGCCACGACTCGCGCCGGCCGGATCACGGCCCCCTTGCGCGGCCGGTTCGGCATCATCCACCGCTTGGATTATTACAAAAATGAGGACATCAAAAAGGTCATCCTCCGGGCGGCCGCCATCCTCAAGGTGAAGATCGACGAGGCAGGCGCCGAGCAGATCGCCCTTCGCAGCCGGGGCACGCCGCGCGTGGCCAACCGCCTCCTGCGGCGGGTGCGCGATTTCGTGGACGTCAAAGGCAAAAGCGTGATCACGGCCCGGGAAGCCCATGACGCGCTGGACAGGATGGAGGTGGATTCGGTGGGGCTGGACGACGTGGACCGCAAGATCCTGACGACGATCGTCGAGAACTTCGGCGGGGGGCCGGTCGGGATCGGGACGATCGCCGCGGCCATCGACGAGGAGAAGGACACCATCGAATCCATTTATGAGCCGTTCCTGATGCGCATCGGCTTCCTGGAGCGGACGATCCGCGGCCGGAAGCTGACGGCCAAGGCCTACGCCCACCTCGGCTTCGCCCATCCGACCCGAACGGCGGCACAGAAAAAGCTGTTCAAAGATTGATAGCCATGGCGAGGCCGGCGAGGCCGGCCGTGCCCATCCGCCCGAGAGGGTCGTCCTGAGCGAAGCGAAGGACCTCATGCGGCTTCGGAGAATATGCATTTGCTCATTTCCGATTTCGACTACGACCTCCCGGCGGAGCTGATCGCCCAACGCCCGCTCGCCCGCCGCGACGACTCGCGGATGATGGTCGTCTCGCGCAAGGACGGCCGGATCCTCCACCGCCGGTTCAAGGAATTCCCGAATCATTTGAATAAAGGCGGCGTTCTTGTCCTGAATGACACGAAGGTCATCCCGGCCAAGGCCTGGGGCAATCGGGGCGATGGTTCGGTCGAATTCCTGTTTATTAAGGAAAAAGTCCCGGGGTTTTGGGATGTCCTGTGCAAACCGGCCAAACGCGTCCGGTTGAGCGACAAGATCATTTTTCCTGACGGGCTTGAGGCCAAAGTCGTCGAAACCGGTGAGGAAGGCCGCAGAACGCTCGCCTTTGCCGTCCCCGATGTCCTCGGTCATCTCAAGACGATCGGTTTCGCTCCCCTGCCCCCCTATATCAAACGCAAGAAAGAGGACGTCAGGGAGCGGCCCAACGATCTGAACCGGTATCAAACCGTCTTCGCCGCGAAGGACGGCGCCATCGCCGCGCCGACGGCCGGCCTGCACTTTACGAAAGATATTCTGCGGACGATCGAGGATAAGGGAGTGAGCTTCGCCCGAGTGACGCTCGACGTCGGCCTGGCCACCTTTCAGCCGATGCGGGCCGAACGTCTCGAAGACCACAAGATGCTCGAGGAATCATACGCGGTTTCGGACGCGGCCGCCGCCGAAATCAACCGAGCCAACAAGGAGCGTCGGCCGGTTATTGCGGTCGGGACGACGATCGTCCGGACGCTCGAAAGCGCCGTCCAATCGGGCTGCGAAGAAACGGCAGCATCGATGAATATCCGTGGTTCCCCCCCCTTTCTAAAGGGGGGCGGGAGGGAATTATCTAAGCCATTTCCCCAAAAAACATATCAAATTCGATCCGGTCCCGGAAGGACGTCTCTTTTCATCTATCCCGGCTTCGAGTTCAAGGTCGTCGACCGGCTGCTGACGAATTTTCATCTGCCGAGATCGACCCTGCTCATGCTGGTCGCCGCCTTCGCCGGCCGCGACCTCATCCTCCGCGCCTACCGCGAAGCCGTCCGCGAGAAATACCGGTTTTTTTCCTACGGCGACTGCATGCTGATTCTTTAATTTCGGTGACAGTTATCCAATTATCGAAATTCAATCGAACTGAATTTAGGAGTTGAGTTGACTGTCACCGAAAGAGGATTTACGGCGGCGCTTAATTTCTAAGCCGTGATGATCCCCAGCGGCGGATTGGTTTTCCATTTCCCCCGGCTGAAATCGGGGATCTCGACCGGGGCGCCCTTCTTGGCCACGGACCGGCAACTCGCCCCGACGATCGCGCTCCAGGCCGCCGCGTCGTACACGTCCTGGTCGAGCGGCTCGCCGTGGCGCAGGCTCCAGATGAGCCGGTAGTCTTCGATGTAGTCCATACCGCCGTGGCCGCGGCCCTCGCCCTTCGCCGCGATAGCCTTCCAAAGCGGATGCTCGAACTCGGCGGCGAATATCTCGAAGTCATCCCACTGGTGGGGCTTGGCCGCTCTTCCTTCGATATAGATCCGGTCGGGCCACTTATGGGCGATCCCTTTCGTCCCCTGGACCAGGTTGATCCGGTTGTAGGGCCGGGGCAGGTTCGTGTCGTGGATGAGGATGATCGTCTTGCCCAGCTTGGTCTTGATCAGGCTCGTGTTGACGTCGCCGAGGACGTATTTTTCCCCGGCCTGCGGCGAATCGGGGCCGAATTTATCGACGGCATATTCGTGGAGGCCGCGGCTGGGACCGCTTAGAGAAACGAGATAATCGAAAGCGTCGCCCCGGTTGATGTTCAGGCATTGGGCCACGGGCCCCAGGCCGTGCGTCGGGTAGAGGTTGCCGTTGAGTTTCTGGGCCCAGGCCCGCCGCCACAATCCCTCCCCTTCTTTGCTGAACTTGACCTCGCGCAGATCGTGCAGATAACCCGCTTCGGCATGGAGGATCTCGCCGAGAAGGCCCTTGCGAACGAGGTTCAGGGTCATGAGCTCGATCCGGTCGTAACAGCAGTTCTCCATCATCTGGCAGTGCTTGCCGTGCTTTTCGGCCGTCTCGACGAGCTTCCAGCAGTCCTCGAGGCTCATCGCCGCCGGCACCTCGGTCACGGCGTGCTTGCCGCTCTCCATGGCCGCGACGCAGACCGGGACATGCCACTCCCAGGGCGTGGCCGTCATGACCAGGTCCAGGTCCTCCTTCTCGCACATCCGCTTGAAGTCCGTGGGGCCGTTGGAGTAGCCGGCCGGCCTCGCCTGCCCCGCCTTCTCGACCCAATTCTGGGCCCGCTCGACCTTGGCCGGGACGATGTCGCAGATGGCCTTGACCTGGACGCCGTCGATGTTCAGGTAGTTCTGGACGTGGGCCGATCCCATGCCGCCGACGCCGACGAAGCCGACCTTGACCGTGTCGATCGGTTTGACCTTGAACTGGGTCCGCGCTTCGCCCTTGGCCTCGGCTTCGGCGGTCTTCGGCAGACCGATCCCGGCCAGGGCCGTGCCGATCCCGGCCATGGCGCCGGCCTTGAGAAAATCCCTGCGGCTTGGATTCTTGATGTCTTCGCTCATCGTCCCTCCATTATGGATATCGAGATCAGCCATAACTTATGTCGGCGGCCGGAAAAAATCAATGCCTTTGCGGGCTTTTCCCGACCTTGACAAAAGGAACAAAGACGGCTATTCATGGAGTATCCGAATGCCCGAGGAAGACTGATGAAAAAATTTCTTGTCCTGGCTCTCGCCGTCGGCCTCATCGGCCTCGCCTTTTCTGCGGCCGGATGCAAGAAAAAAGAGGCCGCCCCGACGATCGAGGAGTTGGAGGAGGCCAAGCTCGAAGCGGAGCAGACGGCCGAAGAGGCCGCGGCGGCCGCGGAAGCCGCGGCCAAGTTGAAACCTCCGCCGGCCAAGATAAACGAAGACGTCTATGTCGAGATCACGGCCCGCTCGGTCCTCATCCGCGAGAAATACAAGGACGACCTGCCCCAGGCCGAGAAAGAGGTCGAGGCCGTCTATGAGAAATTCGGACTGACCTTCACTGAATACAAAGAGTTCGAAAAGAAACTGACGCCCCAGCGATTGGGAGAATTGCAGAGGAAAATCAGCGATTTCATGCAGAAGATCCTGAGCGAATATCGATAAATCTTTAGGGGGACACGGTCTCGGGTCCCCAGTTTCCGCCCTTTTCTTAAATCGGGGACACGATTCCAATTTCGGAAAATTGGGTCATGTCCCCGATTTCCGTTGGCTATTGGAGCAGTTTTCTCTTAGTGAGCCAGCGCTCCCGCAGCCGGACGGAATCCAGGCCAAGGTAATTCCCCTTGGCCATGGGGTTCTTGCCGATACACTCCAGCCTGAGCCGGTGTTTTCCCGGGACTAACTTGAAGCTGCCGATATAATGATCCCTGACGTCGAATACGGAGGAATAAAGGTCCAGGTCGTCGAGATCGCGTCCCGTCGGGTCTCCGTCCAAACGCCGCGCCCGCGCTCCGTCGAGAAAGACACGGTAGATCCCATAGTCCTCGGCCTGCGTCAGTTTCAACATAAGACCCCTGTATTCATCTTTATCCACCGTGAACTCCACTTCGAGGAAGGGCTTATCGGATGACGGCCGGAAGAAGAGCTGGCCTTCCCCCGTCCAGTCATATCCTTTTTGCAGTTCCAGCGAGCCCTCCGAATGCTTGGCCGTCGAGATCATTGCCTTTCCTTCGGTCACGATGTCCAGGTTCGGGAAAAGGCGCTGGTCGAGCGGCGGCAGGTTCGTGAACCGTTTGGGCTGCCCGACCTGGTACCAGAAGGCCACCGTCGCGATATCGTCCTCGCGCTCGACATGGCCCTCGATCTTGCCGCTCTCGGTCTCGTCGGCGCTGATCCAGCCTTTATGCTCGATCTCGAAGCGCAAGGATTTGGTGAACCGCACCGGATCGGCGACGTGCCAGCGATAGAGCGAATAGGCCGCCCCCAGATCGTCGGAGGGCGTGCTCATATAAGTGCAGCCGAAATTGGGAAAGAGGCGCTCGTCCAGGCCCCAGGCCATCAGGAAATAATCCTCGGTGCCCGTGCCCTGGATCGTCGGTGTTTTTTCTCCGTCCACGTAAAATTTAGCGTCGCCTTCGCCGAACCAGAGGGGACTGCGGGATCGCGCCGACAGCACCGTTCCGACATAATGGCCTTCACCCTGGGCGTCCAGAATGAGGTAGTCGCGCCCGGACTTTTCGGGGAATTCGTTTTTGTATTGAGCGCAGAAATAGGCCATTTTTTCAGAGAGCGGCTCGTTCTCGGTGTAATCAATATGATAATAGAAGCTGCGGACGTTTTTCGAGCCTTCATTGGTGATGGTGATGAGGCCGCGCGTATGGAAGGGCATGGGCCAATAGCAATTGTAGCCGTCGCCGCCCTCGACT
>JAPKZI010000088.1 GCA_026393865.1 Candidatus Aminicenantota bacterium | reverse complement strand
AAGCTTTCCAGGCTCAGGAGCGCCGTTCTTCTCAGACCCGGCCTGTCGAAGATCTCTCCACCCGCGTATAAAGCGGCCATGAAGGCGGTCAGATATCCTCCGTTGCCGAATTTCGAGATAACCGCGGACGCGTCCACGGAGGTCTGGCCTTTATTCCTCTGGACCCAATCGTAGATGTCCTTGTCGAACCCATAAAGAAGAGCGCCCGTCCCGATGAAGGCGGCGAATTTGAGAAGATCGCCGGTCCCCCACTTGGCCGGAGAGGAGATAACGTCAACGAAATCCCGGCCGAACTGTTTGACATAGGCTCCGTTCAACCGGTCGACGGTCGAGGGATTTTGCCCTTCCTGCCGGGAGGCGGACGCCTGGAACGGCATCCAAAGGAAGAAGGCGGCCAGGAGGGCCGCCGCGACAACCGGTTTCTTATTCGGGATTCGCATGGATCATGAAGGATTCGATCGCCGCCAGCGTCGTTCCCGTAGCCCCTTGAAGAGAGCCGAGGATCTCCTTGGCCCGCCGGCCCATGGCCTGGAGCGCCGCGGGGTCCTCGAACAGGAACATCCCGGCCAATTCTTCCGGCTCGCGGACGATGCGCGCCGCGCCGGCGCGGACGAACTGGTCGGCAAGCGCGGCGAAATTCTTCATATGCGGTCCAAAGAAAATGGGCTTGCCGTAATAGGCCGGCTCGAGCAGGTTCTGGCCTCCCCAAGGGACCAGGCTTCCTCCGATGAAGGCGGCGTCGGATATGGCATAAAAGCGGGCCAACTCACCGATGGTATCCAGAACGAGGAGGTCCCAGGTCAGGCCGGGCCGCAACCGGGTCCGACGGCAGACGGAGAAGGAATCAGTCTCGAAGGATCTCTCGACGTCGCCGAACTTTTCCGGATGGCGCGGCGCCAGAACGAGGAGGATATCGGACCGGGTCTCCCGGGCTTTGCGAAACGCCTCGAGGAGCTTGTCGTCCTCGCCCTTATGGATGCTTCCGGCGACGACCACCTTCTTGCCTTCGGGGATGGAGAGGTCCTTTTTGAATTGACGGATCTCTCCATCGCTGAACTCCGGCAGGCGCGTTTCACATTTCAGATTGCCGGAGACCAAGAGACGGCCGGGCGAGACCCCCAGCCGTTCCAGCCGGTCTTTGTCCTGGGCGCTCTGAACGAGGAAGCGGCTGATGTTCGCGAACAAACCGCCGGCGGCCCAGCGCCATTGGTAAAGACGCTTGAACGTCCGGTCCGAAATCCGGCCGTTCACGAGCAGGACGGGACACCGGGACCGCCGGGCTTCCCGAAGAAGGCGCGGCCAAAACTCGGACTCGGCCAGGACCAACAGCCTCGGCCGGAGCTTTTTGAAATAACGGCGAACGGCCCAGCCGATATCGAAGGGGACGAAGAAGAGATGGTCGATGTTCCGCAGTTTGGCCCCGGCCACTTTGTGGCCGGCATGGGTAAGAACGGAAAAGCCGAGTTCCCACTCGGGATGTCCGGACTTGATCTCTTGGATCAAATTCTGGAGGGAGAGGACCTCTCCGACCGAGACCGCGTGAATCCAGAGAAACGGGCGGTCCGTCTTCGGTTCAGGAAGCTTGAAACCCAGCCGCTCGCTGAGGTGGAGGCGTTGTTTCCGCAGCAGTCGAAGCTTGACGAAATAAACCGGCAGAAGCGCCAGCAAGGCCGTTCCGAGCAGCAGAGAATACAGAAAATACACGGTTTTTTGACTATACTCGAAAGCCGCGGCGGGGTCAAACTCGGGGAGCGATCCCGAAATCGCGCCGATAATATGATTGACCCTGGAGACGGATTCTGGTATGCTTGATAGGAAAAAAAGATAAAAACACAAGGAAAAACGTATGGCAGACAAAAAAGAAACCGCCAAACCGGCGCCCAAGGCCGAAGCCCCGGCCTCCGGCGGCGCCGAACAGAACAAGGCGGAAACGAACAAAAAGATCAACAAGATGACCCTGGCCGAGATTGATGCCAAGCTGAACGAGGTCAAGGTCGCTCAGGGATTTCTGAGATCACGCTACGCCAAACAGCTTCTGCAGCGCAAAATAGCGCTGGCCAAGTAAGCCGCAACCGCCGAACTTGACCCTTCCAACGAAGAACAGAGGGTCCGTTGACCGCATTCCACGGAAGCGGGAACGGATCGGCCATCGGGTATCCGGCCTATCCGGGTCTCCCCGGGTTTACATCCCCATCCATTTTTGCTATGATATCAACGATTTAAAGGAGAAAAATTAACGTGTTGACGAAAGAAAAAAAAGACAAGCTCATCACCGAGAACAAAGTCCATCCGACGGACACGGGCTCGGCCGAGGTCCAGATCGCGCTCCTCAGCGAGCGGATCAGCCAGCTGAGCCGGCATATGACCACATTCAAGACCGACCATCATTCCAGCATGGGCATGATGAAGCTCGTCGGGCAAAGGAAACGGCTTCTCGCCTACCTGAAAAAGGAAGACAGCGGCCGCTACGAAAAACTGATCCAGAAGCTCGGGCTTCGCAAGTAACCCCCCGCCAAAAACCATGTCTCACACCATCAGTCTTGAGATCAATCAGCGCATCTTATCCATAGAGATCGGCAAGATCGCCAGGCAGGCGGACGGCTCCGCGCTCGTTCGCTACGGCGATACGGTCATGTTCGTCGCCGCGACCTCCAAACGGGAGGCCAAAGAGGACAAGCCCTTTCTTCCCCTGATCGTCGATTACCGGGAGAACACCTACTCCGCCGGGAAGATCCCCGGGGGCTTTTTCAAGCGCGAAGGCCGGCCTTCGGAGCGCGAGATCCTCGTCGCCCGGCTGATCGACCGGCCCGTCCGATCCCTTTTCCCGGACGGCTATTTCTTCGAGACGCAGGTCGTCGGCCTGCTCCTGTCGGCCGACATCGAGAACGAGCCCGATACGCTCGGCCTCATCGGCGCTTCGGCCGCGCTGTACTTTTCCGACATTCCCTTCACCACGCCCATCGGCGCGGTCAAGGTCGGCCTGATCAACGATCGGTACGTCATCAACCCAACGGCCAAGGAACGTGAAACCAGCCCCCTCAACCTGCTCGTGGTCGGAACGGAAGCAGGCGTGACCATGATCGAAGCCGGAGCCAACGAGGTCGACGAGGAAAAGATCCTCGGCGCCATCGCCGCGGCCATGGTTCCCATCCGCCAGATCATCGATATTCAGAAGGAGCTCTACCAGAAGCTCGGCATCAAGAAACGCGCCTTCACTCCCAATCTGCCAGACTCGTCGAAACTGGCCGAGATCGAAACGAAGATCGGATCGACCCTATTAGAGGCCATTCAGACGCCCGGCAAGAAAGCCAGCGAAGAGGCCATAACCGCGGTCCTGAAAGGCCTCCTCGAGCCCATCCCCCAAGAGAACGCCAAAGAGCGCTTCGAAACAAAAGAACTCTTCTATAAACTCGAGGAAAAGCTCGCCCGCCGCCTGATCCTGGACAAGCGCCGGCGCGTGGACGGCCGCGGCTTCGACGACATCCGGCCGATCTCCATTGAGATCGGGATGCTGCCGAGGACGCATGGTTCGGCCGTCTTCACCCGGGGCGAGACGCAATGCCTGGCCACCGTGACCTTGGGAACGCCCGAGGACGCCCAGCGGCTGGACAGCCTGGGCGAGGAGACCAAGAAGCGGTTCATGCTCCATTATAACTTCCCTCCTTTTTCGGTCGGCGAAGTGGGCTTCCTCCGCGGACCCGGCCGGCGCGAGATCGGGCACGGCGCCCTGGCCGAGAAATCCATCCTGCCGGCCATGCCCACCGAGGATAAATTCCCCTACACGGTCCGCATCGTTTCCGACATCATGGAATCAAACGGTTCGTCCTCGATGGCCACGGTCTGCGGCGGAATGCTGGCGCTCATGGACGCCGGAGTGCCGCTGTCTATGGTCGTCGCCGGCATCGCCATCGGCCTGGTCAAGGAGGGCGACCGCCACGCCATCCTGACCGACATCGCCGGACTGGAAGACCACTTCGGCGACATGGACTTTAAGGTCTCCGGCACGGACAAGGGCGTCACGGCCATCCAGCTCGACCTGAAGCTCGACTGCATTTCCATGGACATTATCCGCGAGGCTCTGGACAAAGCGCGGGCCGCCCGCCTCCAAGTGCTCGCCAAGATGAAGGAAGCCATCCCGGCGCCCCGCCCGGACATTTCCCGCTATGCCCCCCACATCTTCACTCTGTTCATCAGCCCGGAGAAGATCGGCGAGGTCATCGGACCCGCGGGCAAGGTCATCAAGCGCATCGTCGCTCTGACCAAGGCCAGGATCGACGTCGATGATACGGGCAAGATCACCATCGCCTCGACCGACGTGGAGGCGGCCGAGAAGGCCAGGCAGATGATCAGCGAGATCACCGCCGAGGCCGAGATCGGCCGGACATACACCGGCAAGGTCGTCCGCATCGAGGAGTACGGCGCCTTCATCGAGATCCTGCCCAACCTGGTCGGGCTGATGCATGTCTCCGAGATCGCCCATTACCGGGTCTCGAGCGTCCACGATGTCCTGAAAATAGGACAGACCGTCAGCGTTAAAGTCCTTAACGTCGAAGAGGGCGGCAAGATAAAACTAAGTATGAAGGCCCTCGAAGAGAACCCGAATCCCGGGGCGGAGTCGCCCCGCGGCGAAGGCGACCGGGAACCGCGCTATAATAAGCCCCACGGCTCGGGTCCCCGGTCCGACCGCCGGGGCCGATACTGATCGCAGACTCAAACGATAGACCGATCGGGTCTTCGACCGATCGCTTCCGGCTATGAGGACGAGAACCATGCCCCGGCAGAACGGATTTAGCCTCACCGAGCTTTTGGTGGCGGCCGCTATTCTTCTCGTCCTGGCCGGCGCCATCCTGCCTCTGACCAAGATCGCCGTCCAGCGGGAGAAGGAGATCGAACTGCATCGCAATCTCCGGATCATCCGGGAAGCGATCGACGCGTATAAAAAGATGGCCGACGAGAAGAAGATCGAAGTGGACGACTCGACCGAGGGTTATCCGCCGGACCTGGAAACGCTGGTCAAAGGCGTCAAGCTCAAATCCGATGCCAAAAACAAGAAGGGCGAGGAAAAGCTGATGAAGTTCCTCCGCCGGATCCCCACGGACCCCATGACCCGATCGACGGAATGGGGATTGCTGTCGACTCAGGACGCCCCCGACGCCTCGTCCTGGGGCGAGCAGAACGTCTTCGACGTCTACACCAAGAGCCGTCGCAAGGCTCTCGATGGGACCAACTACAGGGACTGGTGAGGAATTCATGATGTTTCGCCGCAAAGCCAAAGGCTTCACCCTGATCGAAATGGTCATCGTCTTCACCCTGATCGGCATCCTGGTCGGACTGGCCCTCCCCCAGTACCAAAACGCCATGAAAAAAGCCCGCGAATCCGTGCTCAAAGAGACCCTCTTCGTGCTGCGCAAGCTCATCGACCAGTACTATTCGGACAAGAGCAAATATCCGGACTCGCTTCAGGCCCTCGTCGACGAGAAATATTTGAGAAAGCTTCCCTCGGATCCCATCACCGGCAAAGCCGACGCCTGGATCGAGGTCAAAGAACAGCCGTCCGTGGATGAGCTCGAGCCCGGACAATCCTTCGGGACCGTGGACGTGCATTCGAGCTCGGAAGACAAAGGATTGGACGGCACGCCCTACAACACCTGGTGATGTCGCGTAACGAGGGCTACACGATCGTCATGCTGCTTGTGGCGGCCTCCGTCCTGGCCATCGGCATTCTCGTCGCCGTGCCTGTCTGGCAGACCCAGATCCAGAGAGAGAACGAGGACGAGCTCATCTTCCGCGGCAACCAATACGTCGAGGCCATCCGCCGTTACCAGACGAAGAACCCCGGACAATTCCCGAGAACTATGGACGAGCTGTACAAAAAGCGGTATCTCCGGCGCCTCTATCCCGATCCCCTGACCAAGGGCGGCAATAGGGACATCCTCATCCAGCAGACGCGCATGACGCCCGGCCCCAGGACGGGCGCCCCGGCTCAATCCAGCGGCCTGCAGCTGCTGGCGGTGCCCGAAGCCG
>JAPKZI010000104.1 GCA_026393865.1 Candidatus Aminicenantota bacterium | reverse complement strand
GGCGGCTCGTGGCGGCCCTTCTCGGCCTTGAAATAAAAAAGCCCGGAATTGAACTTGGCGTCGGCGTCCGCGAAGATTTCGCAGAGGCGGGGGTAGATGTTCGGGCCGTTCGTCAGCGCGAGCAGCCGCCCATAGTTTTCGATGCCGCGGTCTTCCGAGATGCGCAGGAAAATGATCCGGTCGATGATGCGCTGGACGGCGAAATTGAGCTCGCGCTGGGAAAGGCCGGCGTTACGCAGGGCGAGGACCCGGGCCAGCTCGCTCCGCCAGCGTTCGATCGTGGCCAGGAAATCATCGTCCACCTCGGCCGTGCCGCGCTTCGCCTTGTTGGTCTCGGCGTATTTATCGAACGAGCCCTTGAGGACGGCCTCTTTGGAAAAGATCGAAGCGATCCAGTCCCACTTGTCCGGATAATCCTGGAAGCGGCACAGAAAGACCCGGGCCGTGGCCGCGGAATCAGGCTTGTTCGGCTTGATCCGGCAGTCATATACGGCGAATTCTTCGAAATCGCTCAGGATGCTGAGGGGCAGCTTGGCGCTCCACGCGTAGCGGCGGAGCTGATAAGCCGCCGAAGTCTCTCCGCCGATATCGACGCTCGGCTTCTTGGCTTCGAGGAAGAACTTCCGCGTGCCGCCGATGCGGAAGCAATAGTCGGGCGCCTTGACCGCTCCGCCGATCCGGATGGCGTCCTCGTGGACGACATCTTTGTAGGCTTCGGCCAGGCCTTGAGTGTTGTCTAGATCCCAACCCAGCGCTTTGAAGAACGGGTCTAAAAACTCGCTCCGGAGCTGGGCCTCGTTGTATTTTCCCGACTTATAGGAATCGAGATTCGATTCGAATTGATCGACGAGGCGAAGGATGTCTTTAGGCGCGCTCATAGGAAGTGATTCATGCTCCCCTCTTGGAGAAAAGTCTAGCATAAGCCGCGGCCGACGGCAATGTCCTCAGGCTCGCCCCCTGCTCCTTTTCTTGACAAAATTCCGCGCCGGAAATATCGTGGCGGGATAAGAGAAAACAATGAAAAATGATTGACACATTCAAAAAACATCTGCATAGTTAAGAAAAATGAACAGCCACCGGAAGGGATCGGCGGATCTTTCAGGGAGAAAAATTCCCGTGCGCCGTTGCCGGTGGATCCATATTCCGAGAATTATCGACGCGAAGGACGGCGTCGTTTCGGTCGCCGAAAGGAAAAACGTCCCGTTTGCCATTCGACGGGTCTATTATATTTACGAACTGAAATACGATCGTTCCCATCGGGGCGAACACGCCCACAAAAAGCTGGAGCAGGTTCTTTTCTGCGTCCATGGCCAGGTCACCCTGAGTCTGGACGACGGCCTTCAGCGGCATGAAATCACCCTTGATCAACCCCATATCGGCGTTTACCTGGGCCCCGATGTGTGGATCGTTATGAAAAAATTCAGGCGCGACTGCGTCCTGCTCGTCCTGGCTTCCGACAAGTTCCGCGAGTCCGATTACATCCGGGATTACCGGCGGTTCATCGCCCGGGTGCGCGGGTAACATGATCCGCTTCGATAATTTCCAAGTCCAATATCGAAGTCTAAAGAAGGACATTGATGGCGCCATCGGCCGGGTTTTAGCCAGGGGATGGTTCATCCTCGGTGAGGAGGTGGCCCGGTTTGAAGAGGAATTCGCGGCTTACATCGGGACCCGCTATGCGGTGGGGGTGGCCTCGGGGACCGAGGCCATCGCCTTGTCGCTGATGGCCCTCGATATCGGCCCGGGATGCGAGGTCATCACGACCGCCATGACGGCTTTCCCGACCATCACCGGCATCCTTCAAGCGGGAGCGAAGCCGGTCGTGGTCGACATCTGCGAGGAGACCGGCCTGATCGATGTCGAACAAATCGAAGCGAAGATCAACGAGAGGACCGCGGCCATCGTGCCGGTCCATCTGTACGGGCAGAGCTGCGACATGGATCGCATCGCGACGATCGCCGGAAA
>JAPKZI010000194.1 GCA_026393865.1 Candidatus Aminicenantota bacterium | reverse complement strand
ATAAATTGGATGGAATCCAATTTTTCGGACTTCCCTGCTTCTATTTTGAAGATTCACCAATGGCTTTGACAAGCGATTTTAGGGCAGCTTCAGGATTGGCCGTTGTTTCCACGATCCCGCCGGTGGCCTTGGCAATCTTGGTAAAGACATCATACATATCCGCCGAATGTTCCTTGAAATCCTGGACCGTGGACTTATCCCTAGGTTTGATATAAAGAAAATGCAGAGTCACTTTCCCTTCCCCGAATATATCGATGAATTTCTGGGCATCCAGAGGTGTTTTTTGGTCGTCGCTCGAAAAAAGCTCGGCTATGATAAAAGCAATCTCAGGATTAGCCCTGAGACGAGAGAGCGTCTCCTTGTTGGGAATCGGCCTTAACTCGGCTTCATAGAGCATCACCAAATGATTTTTACCCTGCTGAGCTTTAAACATATCGACAATTTTCATCAGAAGCGGTTCGTTGACCTGGCGCAGAGTCCGCAGATTTTCCATTTCCTGGCGGTACAGGGTCAGGGAATTTTTTAACCCGGCCGAAGCATCCACACTTGTCGTCTGGCCGCCTTCTATAGCCCCGACTTGGCCCTTCATCTCATTGAGAATGATTGAATAGTTGGAACTGCAGGCCGCGCTGTCGCCGCGGAGTTTCTCCTTCATGGTCGCTATCAATTCTCCCCTGGGCTTGCTCAGGGTGTTTTTGGAAAAGCCATAAGCCCGGGCCGGAGTATAAATAATCAGCTGATCATTGGGGGCCAAAACCTGATTGAAAATGTACGTGACCGCATCGCCCATTTCCCTCGTATAATTGAGAATATCGAATATAAGAACAAAATTTCGCGGCATGCTCTCTGCTTGCGGACCGCCGCCTTGGGCCGTCAGGACAAGAGATAATACTATCAATCCACCCAGCCACGACGTCTTTTTCATGAGGTCCTCCTCTAGGGGGATCAGCCACTTGTTTATGGCGCTGTCCGCTCGCTCTCTATCATCTTAATTCCGGCAATCATGCTGCCTTCCCTATTCATAAGAAGCATATGGCCGGAGGATGACTAAAGTCAAGAAAAAAGCGAGATTTACGACCGGATTCGTGATGACTTCCGATGAGATAGGCCTTGAGAAATTCCCCGGCGGCCGGGGCGGCGGCAGGGGCCTCAGGCTTTGTCTGGGGATCCGCTTCCGCCGTACTCAGCCGCGTATTTACATCGCGGGTGAGTGCCCCGGGCTTTACCCGGGGGTCCACTTCCGCCGTACTCGCCCGTGGGTATACGCCACGGGCGAGTGGCGAGCCGAAGGCTCGTCCCTTGACTCGTTCCTCGGCCGGCGGTATATTTTTTGCTGGGTGAATAGAATGATTCCAAGCTCCAAGGAGCGAGATCTCGCGCAAGAACACAAAACAAACCTCCATCCCCTTATTTCCCTATGGGCCATCCTGACATTGATCTTCACCCTTCATTCGGGCTGTAAAAAAGGCGATAAAATCCCCAGCTTGAAACAAAGCGGGAATTTCAATCTACTCCTCATCACCGTTGACTCCCTGAGGGCCGATCGCATCGGTGTTTATGGTTTCAGAAACGCCCGGACCCCGAACATCGATCGCCTGGCGGAAAACGGGTTGATGTTCAAGACATGTTATGCCCCGGTCCCGCTGAGCCTCCCCTCGCACTGCACGATTTTTACAGGTCGAGAGCCTCCGGCTCATGGGGTGCGCAACAACGGCGCCGATTTTTTGCCCGGCAGTGAGCAGACATGGGCGGAGGTGATGAAGAACCGCGGTTTCGAGACCTATGCCCTGGTTTCATCCTATCTGCTCCATTCCAAATTCGGCCTGAAACAGGGTTTTGACACATTTGACGATTCGCTCGATTACAGCTCAATCATCAACACTGTCCGGACGGCCATTGCCGCAGACCAGGTTTTTGCGAGATTTCGATCCTGGCTTGAGCGGAGAACTCCCGATAAATTCTTTGCCTGGGTCCATTTTTCCGATCCCTGGGCCCCCAATGAGGCTCCTCCGGAATTTGCCGGAATGTTTGAAAACGATCCTTACAGCGGCAAAGTGGCCTTGGTCGATCATTATATCGGAGAGATGGTTCACGCCCTGGAGGCCAAAAAACTCATGGACCGGACCGTGGTGGTGATCGCGGGAAGTCATGGCGAAGCTCTTCAGGAACACCGGGAATGGGGGCACGGTCTTTTTTGCTATGAACCGACACTCAAGGTTCCCTTGATCATCCATAATCCGACCGCGTTCGGAGAAAGCCAGGTGATTGCATCCAGGGTCAGGCTGCTGGATCTCATGCCGTCCCTTCTTCAGCTCTTCAACCTGGAAAGCCCGTTCGGAGTTCAGGGGGAAAGTTTTTTGCCTCTGCTTTTAAAAAAGAATCGAGGGCGGCAAATCGATCAGCCGGTCTATTTTGAAAGCATGTCCGGATTCCAGGAAATGGGTTTTGCTCCTTTGACCGGCCTCATCAGTGAAAATTACAAATACATCTCTTTGCCGGAGGCCGAGCTGTACGATTTGAAAACCGATCCCGCCGAAAAGGAAAATCTGGCCCTTACAAAAAGTGAATTGTCCCGAAAAATGGACACGGCATTGGGCCTCACCATCGAAAATCTCCAGGGGAAAAAGCAGGAAGCCCTCGGCAAAGCCGAACAAAGCCGACAGGAGAAACCAGCCGTCGATCCGAAAAAGGGAATCGACGCCGTCGAGCGGATGCTCGAAGTGGAACGGCTGATCTATTCCGAAAAATGGGGCGGCGCGGAAAAGGAGCTGCAGGGCATCCGATCGGACTATCAAGACTGGAGATTGCCGCAGGTGGTTGATTATCAGTATCTCATTGACAAGAAAAAAAATGACCCGGGAAAGATCATCGAGACTCTGAGACAAGCGGTTGAAAAATACCCGGAGAAAGACCGCTTCAAGCTCTCCCTGGCGCAGATGTTCACCTCTACCGGCCGGCTGGGGGAAGCAGAAAAAATCTGTGTCGAGGCGCTGGCCGGGAATCCCCGCCTCACCCAAGCTTATATTCTGCTGGGAACCATTTACCGGAAAAATGGCACGGCCGCCCAGGTCCTCTCGTGCCTGGAAAAAGCACTGGAACAGGAACCGCAGAACGCCCGGCTGCAACTTGAGTACGCCGCCCGGCTCGCTGAACTCGGGGAAAAAGAGAAGTCTCTGGATATCCTGAAAAATCTTTTGAAAAACCGCTCCCTGACTGCCGACCCCGCAGGCGCCGATATTCAGGCCGACATCGGGGGACTGCTGATGAAAATCGGCGAATTCGAAATGGCCAACACTTTGCTGTTGGACCTTGTGGCCAATGGCCAAGGAAACAGCCAGGTCTGGACCCAGATCGGGCTGGGCTACTTCAATAAAGGAAATCTGGAAAAAGCCCGGGAATCTCTGGAAAAAGCCGTCTCTCTGGACCCGCGCAATGCCATAGCCCTGAGCGGCCTGGGCACTTTCCACCTCTCACTTTTCAGGCGACAGAAACAAAAAGTTGATCTGGAAAAAGCCATCACATATTATACCCAAGCCAAGACGGCCTCGCCGGAATTGGTTTCCGCCATCAACGGACTGGGGGCGGCATTCAGGTATTCCGGAGATCCTGAGCGAGCCATCGCTTGCTGGAAGCAGGTCCTGGACATTGATCCCGGATTTACCGACATCTACTTCAACCTGGGGATCACCCTGATCGAAACCGGCAGAAGGCAAGAGGCCTTGAAGTACCTGAACATGTGCAAGGAAAAATATTCGGACAGACTGAGTGAGAAAGAACGACAGCAGCTGGACAGCTTGATTTCAGAAATAAAATAGGCCCCGACAAAGAGAAAACACCTTCGTCCCTTCAGAATGAAAACAACAAAATGAAAAGTCAGCCGCATGGCTTGCGCCTGTGGGTCTTCCGCTTCTTGATCATGATCCTGGTCCCCCTGGTCCTCCTTGGTCTGCTGGAGCTGGGGTTGCGGGTATTCGGATACGGGTTTAAAACGTCTCCGATGATTCCGTACAACTTGAACGGCCGTCAGGCTTTTTGCGACAACCTCCGGTTCCCCTGGCGATTCTTTCCGCCCGAGATCTCCCGGGATTTCAATCCCTTCATCTTTATCGGGAAAAAGCCCGCAAACACGTATCGAATTTTCATCTTGGGCAGTTCCGCGGCGCAGGGAGTGCCCGATAGCGCATTCGCCTTTGGACGCATTCTGGAGGTCATGCTGCAGGAAACATTCCCCCAAATCAAATTCGAAGTGATCAATACCGCCCTTACGGCGGTCAATTCCCATGCCGTTTTGCCCATAGCGAAGGAGTGTGTCAGGCATCAGGCTGACCTGCTGATCGTCTACATGGGCAACAACGAAGTCGTGGGGCCATATGGTCCCGGAACCGTATTCGCCCCCTTTTCCAGCCTGGCCCTCATCCGTTTCAATATGGCCTTAAAAACCCTGCGCCTGGGGCAGCTTTTAGGCCGGCTGGCGCAATCTTTTGCCCCGGAAAAAAATACTCCCGGCGTCTGGCGCGGGATGGAAATGTTTCTGGAGAGGCAAATACCGGCCGACGACCCCCGATTGGAATCGGCATACCGGTCCTTTGCGAGCAATCTCCAGGATATGGGTCGCGCGGCCGGCCGCAACGGTTCCGCCGTCATTTTTTGCACGGTGGCCGTCAATTTGAAAGACTGTCCGCCCTTTGCTTCCAGGCACCGCAGTGGTTTGTCCGCCGACCGCAGGGAAGAATGGGAAAATTTTTACCGCCAAGGAATCGAGAGAGAGACCGCTGCCGATTATCAAGGCGCCGTGCGGAACTTCCGGTCCGCCCTAGGGATCGATGACGGCTTTGCCGATCTGCTTTTCCGGTTGGGACGCTGCGGCTGGCGGCTGGAGGATTATGAGGACGCCGGTCTTTTCTATCGCCGGGCCAGGGAGCTTGACGCCTTGCGCTTTCGGGCCGACGCCGGAATCAACCGCGTGGTCCGGGACGCGGCCGCCGGGCGGGAAGCCGATGGCGTTTTCCTTTCGGACCTGGAAAACGTGATCGCCGCCGAATCCTCTCACGGCATCCCCGGCGAAGAGCTTTTTTACGACCATGTCCACCTGAATTTCCGCGGCAACTATCTGGCGGCCCGGGCCCTGTTCGACCGGGTCAAGTCCATTCTGCCGGATCGGATGAAAACCCAAACCGGCCCGGCGGCCGGCGCGCCGAGCCTGGAGACGTGCGCGGAGAAACTGGCTTATTCCGATTGGGACCGGTATAACATGGCCGATGAAATGCTGGAGGCCTACATCAAGAAACCGCCTTTCACAAACCAGCTCTACCATGCGGAGCGCGTGTCGAATATGGAACGGGAACGGACCGGCATGAGAGCCCGACTCTCGTCCGGGGCCCTCCAAAAATCCGCGGAGCAGTATGATCGCGCCGTCAGCCGTTCGCCCCAGGATTGGTGGCTTCACTGGAAATACGCCCATCTGCTCGCCTTGGACCTGGATAAAGAGCGCGACGCTCTTGAGCATTTTCGCCGGGTCGCCGAATTGGCGCCGCATTCCGTCCTGGGATATTCCGGCATGGGCTTCATCCAACAGCGGCTGGGAGACGCGGACGGGGCCATCGATTCCTGTTTGCGGGCCCTGGCCATCGATCCGACCAAGGTTGAAATCGAAAACACCCTGGCCATGGCCTTCGTGACGAAAGGGAGGCCGGATAAAGCCGAAGGCCGATTCAAAAAGGCCATCGAGATTCAACCCCACTATGTCGCGGCTTATACGAATCTGGCCATGTTGTATGCCAAGAGCAACCGGCTCAAAGACGCCGTTGAAATCTGCCGCCAGGGTCTAAAGGTTGAGCCCGATTCCGCGGATCTGCGCGTGACCCTGGCTGATTCCCTCAACCAAATGGGACAACGGGATGAAGCCATTGCCGAATTGAAGGAAGCCCAACGCCTCGACCCTCAGAATGCGGCGGTGAATCAGAAATTGAACGAAATTCTGTGGGAAAAAATTAAGAAAAAAAAGCCTTAAAGCCCGCCGGCTTGCTTTTCCTCCGGAGAAGATTTATTTTATCAACGTCATGACCCCTGCGAAGGAGTTCCTCTCATGAAGACTCGTCCGGTCCTCCTGATCCTCGTCGCCGCTTCCTTCATTTTGGCAGGGGCGGGCCATGCCCAGAAACCCAAGCTGCCCCCGTCCTATCAGAAATGGCTGGACGAGGAGGTCGTCTACATCATCACGCCGCTCGAGCGGGACGTCTTCCTGAAGCTCCAATCCGACCGTGAGCGGGATCTGTTCATCGAGGCGTTCTGGAAACACCGCGATCCGACCCCCGACTCGCCCCTGAACGAGGCCAGGAACGAACATTACCGGCGGATCAACTACGTCAACCGCTATTACGGCCGCTCCGCGGGGAAGCCCGGCTGGAGAACGGACCGGGGCCGGATCTACATCATCCTCGGCGAGCCGAACGACGTCCAGAGGTTCGAGAGCAAGACGATGATCTATCCCGCGGAGATCTGGTTCTATCAGAACAAGGAAGGTCTCGGACTTCCGATCGGCTTCAACCTGGTCTTTTATCAAGAGGGAAGTCTGGGGGACTACAAGCTTTACAGCCCGGCCAGAGACGGGCCCCAGGCGCTCATGCCGAGCTACGCCGGCGATCCGCTGGATTACCTGACAGCCTATCAGACGCTCCGCGAGATCGAACCGACCTTGGCCGACGTCTCCTTGTCCCTAATCCCGGGGGAGAGCGCGTCGGCCATGGGCCGGCCGACGCTGGCCTCGGACATGTTGATTCAAAAAATCGAGAACGCGCCCCGGGCCCAGGTCGAAGAGCGGTACGCCCAAAAGTTCCTCGAATACAAGGACTCCGTGGAGGTGGAATACTCGGCCAATTATCTCCTCAGCGATTCCCAGGTCAAGATCGTCAAAGACCCGGCCGGTTTGACCTTCGTCCACTATGCCGTCGAACCGAAACGGCTGTCGGTGAACGCCCACGAGGACAAGTACTACACGACCTTGAAGATCAACGGCACGGCCTCGACGCTCGCCGGCCAAAGGATCTACCAGTTCGAAAAGACGGCGACCGTGAATCTGGACGAGTCCCAAATGAAAGGCGCTAACACCCAGCCGTTTGACCTCCAAGACCTCTTCCCTCTGATCCCAGGCACTTACAAGCTCACGATCCTGGTTAAGAACGAGATCTCCAAGGAATTCACCTCGCTTGAGCAGACGGTCGTCATTCCAGGAGACACCCCGGCCCTCCAGATGACTTCGCCTCTCCTTGGATATAAAACGGCGCCCGCCGACCGGACCAAAAAAACGCTCAGGCCCTTTCAGTTCGGTCCCCGGCTGGTCTATGCCCAGCCGTCCCGCGTTTTTGCCCGGAAGGACACGCTGACCGTGGCCTTCCAGGTCTTCGGTTTCACGCCGCAGCAGCGGCCGTCGGGCCGGATCCGGTTCGCTTTTCAAAAAAACGGTCAGCCGGCCGGGGAGAAGGAAAGGTCCATCGTCGAGTACAATGAGCTGCCCTTCGTCTTCGAGGAATTCCCCCTAGCCGACTTCGCCCCCGCCCACTACGGCCTGCGGGTCTCCTTGATGGAGGAGGGAAAGGAGCTTCTCGCCGCGACGGAGGAGTTTGACGCCACCTTTCAAGAAGCCGTGCCCCGCCCCTGGTTCTATTCCAAGCTCATGCCCGACCTCCTGGATCCATCGTACGGCCGGATCATCGGCGGACAGCTTTACAGCGCCGGACGTCCGGAAGAGGCCAAAGTTCATCTGGAAAAGGCCTTTCATGCGGATCCGGCCTCGGCCGACACGGCCCTGGCCCTGGCCCAAGTTTATATGGCCTTGAAAGACTATGAACAGGCCGTCTCAGTGCTGTCTTCCTTCTTAAATCCGGCCCAAGCGCCCAAGTATGAGATCTTCGTTCTGGCCGGTCAGGCCCGCCAGATGCGGGGCGATTTTGCCGGCGCTATCGACGTCTTCGACCGGGCCGTTTCCCATTTCGGCGTGAACGCGGTTCTGCTCAACGCGATCGGCGAGTGCCACTTCCAGCTGGGAAAGCCGAAAGAAGCCCTGGCCGCTTGGGAAAAATCCCTCCAGCTCGATCCGAACCAGCCGGACGTCAGGAAGAAAGCGGCCGCTTTAAAAGAGAAAAAGTGAATCGGCTTTCCCGCGGGATGTTTCTTCTCTTCTGGGCCGGGCTGTCCTTGGCCGCCGGCTGCCGCCTTTACAATCTGGAACGGAAGCTCGATCCTGTGAACGATGATTTTTTAAGCAAGACCCGCTATATCATCACCCGGGAAGAGAGGCGGACCTTTCTCCTGCTTCCGGATACGGAAAAGCCGCGGTTCATCGAAGAATTCTGGCTGCGGCGCGATCCCGACCCGGACACGCCGGAGAACGAGTTCAAGATCGAATATTTCAATCGACTCGAACGGGCGGGCCAGCTCTTCATCGGCGAAGGCCTGCCGGGCTGGCTCACCGACCGGGGGCGGATCTACATCCTCTTCGGCCCGCCGATGGACCGGATCACCCAGCCCGTGGGCGGCGACGCCTACTCGCGGTGCCAGGAGGTCTGGTATTACGGCAATTTTCCGGTTGTCTTTCTCGACCAGATGTGCACCGGGTCTTATAAGCTCGTGACTTATGAGTTGAGCGGGCTGCGGGACATCAACATGATGTACATGCAGGAGTTGAGCAAGGCCCAGGCCGACGCCCAAAAGACCTCCCTGGCGGGGAAGAAGCTGATCGAATTCGAAGCGCGCCTGGCGATCACGGCCCGCGAACCGGGACGGATCGAAGGAAGCCTCATCTTGGAGATCCCCTACGAACGGATCTGGTACAGGTCCGAGGGAAAAAAGCTATGGACGAAACTCGAGGCGGCGCTCGAACTGAGGGACGCGAAAAAGACCATCGTCTGGCAGGACAAGCGAAGCTTCGAGGTCGCCCTCGATGAAGCCGAACTCGAGCGGAAGACGGGGAAACCGTTCGCCATGGAGATCCCCATTTCGATCCGGGACGCGGAAGCGATCGGCCGGCTCGACCAGGGCCCGGCCCTTCTGCAGATCATCCTGACCAACACGACCGGCGCTGAGGTTTTGATCAAGACCCTGGAATTCAAATAAAGGGCGGAGGTTCCCCAGCATGCCCGATCGGCCGAGCCCGGCCCGGTGTCGCCACGGCGGCGGGGGCCCCGGGCATTGCCCGGGGGTCCACTTCCGCCGTACTCGCCCGTGTATAAAAGCCGCGGGCGAGTGGCGAGCCAAAGGCTCGTCCCTTGACCGGCTCTTGGACGTCATCCGGCTGATCCTGGTCCTCCAAGGCGTCGCCATCTCCTCCGCGGCTCCCGCCCCCCAGCGAAAGCCCGGGCTGAACGTGCTCCTCGTCACGATCGACACTCTGCGGGCCGATCGGATCGGCTTCTATGATCCGAAGCATCCGCTGACCCCGGCGATCGATCGTTTCGCCGCGGGCAGCGTCGTTTTTCTCAGGGCGTATTCTCATACGCCCACGACTCTTCCGTCGCACGCGAACATTCTTTTGGGGACGACCCCTTCTTATCATGGCGTCCACGACAACGTGAACTTCACCGTCCCGGCGGGCCTGACGACCCTGGCCGAGCACCTCAAGGCCGCCGGCTACGCGACGGGCGCTTTCGTGGGAGGCTTTCCGCTCGATGCCAGGTTCGGCCTGGGCCGGGGTTTCGACGTTTATGACGACGATTTCCATCAAAAGGACAAGGATCCGGGCATCGAGGCCGGCCGGGAGCGGAGGGCCCAGGCGGTCCTGGACAGCGCCCTGAACTGGCTGAAAGGGCGGGCCTCGCCCTGGTTCCTCTGGATCCATTTCTACGATCCCCATGACCCGTACACGCCTCCCGAGCCGTACCGGTCGCGGTACGAACGGAATCCGTATGACGGCGAGGTGGCCTATACGGATTCCGTGACGGGCTCCCTTTTCCGGTATCTCGGGGAAAGGAAGCTCGTTGACGAGACGCTCGTCGTCCTGACCGGAGATCATGGCGAATCGCTCGGGGAGCATGGGGAAAGGACGCACGGTTTTTTGGCCTACAACTCGGTCCTGCGGATCCCCTTGATCATCCGGATCCCCGGGGAAAAGCCCCGCCTCGTCTCGCAGAACGTCTCCCACGTGGACATTTTCCCGACGGTTTGCGACATCCTCGGTCTCAGGCCGCCGGCCGTTCTCCACGGGATGTCGCTCGCGCCCCTGCTCAGGGGGAGCCGGGGGGACGAGCGGCCGATCACCTTCGAGTCCCTGTCCCCGGCCTTCAATCTGGGCTGGGCGCCCGTCACCGGGTTCATTTTCAAAACCGAGAAGTTCATCGATTCCCCAATCCCTGAAGTCTACGATCTGGACAGGGATTCCGGTGAAAACGAAAACCGGGCGGCGGGCAGGAATCTGGAGGAATTTCGAAAACGTCTCGCCCAGCTCCTCGCCCGCCAGTCCTCGGAAGGAAACGATAAGGCCCGTCAGACGATGGATCAGGCGACCCGGGAAAAACTGATGAGCCTGGGCTATTTGGCCGGCCGGCCCGGCGCCGGGAAGGCGGTTTTCAACGCGGATGACGACGTCAAAACGCTTCTTCCGCTCCAGAACAGGTCCATGGACGCCCTGGATCTTTTCAACGCGGGGAAGGCGAGGGAAGGCACGGACGCTTTAAAAGAGATCATCACGGCGGGAAAGCGGATCAGTGCCGCCTACCTGAACCTGTCCACCATCTACAAACGACAGGGCCGTTGGCCGGAGGCGATCTCCGTTCTGAAAATGGGCCTGGAAAGACTCCCCGATGTCTACGACCTCTATGTCCAATATATCTCCTGTCTTTACGAGGCCGGCCGGTCCGACGAGGTTGTTAAGACGTTCTCCGGGACGACTGTCCCTCAAACTGCCTCCGATCCGGTCATCTGGAATTATGTCGGCCTGGCCTACTGGAACACGGGCGACGCGGCCAAAGCCCGGCAGTGCTATGAGCGGTCAATGGCCATCGACGGGAAATTCGCCGTCCCTTATAACAATCTCGGGAACCTTCTGACCTTTCAGTTCAAGGCGACCAACGACGCGGCGGTCTACAAGCAAGCCGTAGAAGCCTACGAACGGGCGATCGCCCTCGATCCTTCTTATGCCGCGGCCTATCATGGGCTGGGCGTGGCCCATTTCCAGGCGAAGGCCTACGAGAAAGCCGTCGTCAGCCTGAAGACGGCTTTGGAGCTCGAGATCGGGTTGGACGAGACGTTCTACTTTCTCGGCGTGGCATATATGATGCGGGGGGAAAAAGGGCCGGCCACCGACGCCTTCATAAAATATAAGAACAGCCCCTCTTATGCCCGTCTCAACGAAGCGGAGAAAGCCCGTCTCGACGGCTTTATCGCCAAGTGCAGGATCTGATCGGGTTGTTTCGGTCTTTTATTGTCGGGGGAAACTAAAAAATCAATCTGAGCCCGAAGCGGAAGGTCCGTTGGCCGTAGAGGGCGTTGGTGATCCCGTAGTCGGGCTGGAGGATTTTTTGTCCGGACTGTCCCGCGCCTTCGGCGACAGGCGCCCAGCTGTAGATGTCGTTCAGACCGCCGACGGAAGCGGTGAAGCCCAGCAGGTTGGTGACATCGGCGTACACTCCCAGTTTGCTCGAAGTCCCCAGAGAGAATTCTTTTTCCAGACGCAGGTCAAGGGACGACCAGTCCGTGTCTCTCCGGCTCCCGGAGGCCTCCAGGTTGACGGCGTAATAGATCCGTTCGACATTATGGGCCGTGGACCAGTCGGCGGGGGGAAGGATCTGGGCCCATCTCTGCCAGGGCCGGCCGCTTTGATAATGGAAAAAGGCGCTGAGTCCGAGACGCAAGGGCAGTTCGACCGTGCCCATGAGCTTGATCTGCAGGGGCCGGTCCGTGTCCAGCCGCCCATATCGGTTGAGGAAATAATTGGGGCTGTCGGCCGCCGCGGTGAAGGCGGTGGTCTCCCCGGCGGATCCGCCGATATTCCCCTCGGCCTTGCTCAGGACCAGCGAGCCGGCCAGCTGCCAGCCCCGGGCCATGCGTTTCTGGAAGACGAATTCCAATGACCGGTATTTTCGCTCGAGCTCAGGTACGTTTCGAAGCTGGAGGAAGGAGGGTGGGGCTTGAAGGGATTTGGCATAAATCGTGATGGTTTGGCCCGGATAAGCGTCCGTGCCGGGAACGGTCGTGGTGAAAGGGACCCAGTACTTTTTGGCGGCCGCCTGATCCGGGGCGTACCAGATTTCTCCGGTGTCCGGGGCGTAAAGGGCGTCCTCCAGGATGTTCGTCTGTCTCCTGGTGAGGAAATGAAGGCCGAGGGTGAAATCCCTGAAGAGCTCGTGATCGAGGCCGAGGGAGATCTCCTCCGTGGCGGGGGCCTTGAGGTCGCCGGCCACTCGATTCGGATAGTAGGAACCGGAGAGAAAACGGTAATCCACGTTAGGGAGACTGAACTCGTCCTCGACATCCGGCAGGCCGTCGCCGTTGGCGTCCTGCCAAAAGACGGAGAGACTCCGGGGATACATGGGATGGAGAGGCAGCACGTAGCGCTGTGAAAGGGCATCGGCATAACGAGCGTAGCCGGCTTTGAGGATGGTCCTTCCGGTCCCCCAGATATCGAAAGCCAATCCCGCCCGCGGCGAGAGGGCGTTCCAGGAAATGACGCTGTTCTCACCAGCCACGGTGGTCTGGGCCCAGGGATTGTAGCCGGAGGAAAAGACCGCGGGATACATGGCCGCGAGACGCGGACTCACAACCGCGTCTCCGATGAAAAGGGAAAGCGGGTTCCCGGACAAGTACTTGGAAGTCGTGGGAAACGAGCTCCAGGCCCTTTCGAAACGGAGCCCCAGCGTGACCGTCAGCCGTCGGGCGATCGAGAAGCTGTCGCTCACATGGATCCCCAGCCGCAGCGTTTCGGCAGAGAAAACGGTGGAATCCTGTTCGAAGCCGCAGGGCCAGAAGCCCAGCAATCCGCGATCCGAATAAAAATTCGCGTTCGTGTTGCGGCCGTCCATATACCAGAGCATGTTGTTCTGCTTCCACCAGTTCAGTTTCGAGGTGGAACTGTCGAAATCGAGGCCCGCGCTGAAAGTGTGAGACGTGCCGAGCAGGTCGTCGGCGAACAGCCGGATGGAGCCGTCGGCCTGGAGGCGCTGCTTGTTGTCGATGGAATTATAATCCGCGCCGCTTATGGGTCCGTAAAGGTCCGCGGCGTCGTCGATCCAGGGTTTGTTGAGCGCTTCCGTCTGCATCAGGCTGGGCGAATTCCGGCTGATATAGGCGCCCCGGATGGTGGTCAGGGCGTTCGGATTAAGCTCGTAATCCAGGACTCCGTAGAGGGAGAACGATGTATCGTGATCCAATAGATGGGTGGAGTCGAAGGGAAGACGCGGCGAAGGATCCTCGGCCACCGGCTGATAAACGCCGGCCAGGCCGGCCCAGGCCGTGATCCTGGCGTTGGCGACCGGCCGTGCGGTGAGCTTGAAAAATGCCGACATTTCCTGGAGGCTCCAGTCGTAAGGATCATGGACCTGACCGAAGATGTCCTGGTAAGGGCCGATAAAATTGCCCGCTCGGGACTTCGAGACGTACCGCCCGGTCAGAAAATACCAGGCGCGATCGGCCATGATCGGCCCTCCCAGGCTGAGGGCGGGCTCGGCGTAATTCTTGTCTCCCGCGGGGGGGGCCACGCCCAGGCTGCTGATCTTGGAGGCCGACCACAAATTTTTGTTTAAGCCGTCGTTCATAAAAAAGAAGCTCAGTTCGCCGGCCGAGGAATTGCCTCCCGACTTGCTGACGACGTTGACATAGGCGCCCCCGGCGGGAAGCTGGGAGGCGGGTTGGACGGCGGTGATGAATTCGATCTCATCCGTCAGGTTGAGGTTGAGGTGGGCGAGAGGCGCCGACGTGAACATGTCGGTCATATTGGCCCCGTCCAGCATATAGACGTTATCCCGGACAGTGCCGCCGTGAATCGAAGGATTCGGATCGAACGCGTATCCGGCCGCGATGGCACCCGGCGCCGTGTTTAAAAGGGCGCTGAAATCCCGGGCCAGGGGGAGGCTGTGCGCCTGGAGTTGATCGGCGGCGACCGCCGTTTTGGCCGAGACGGTGTCCAGGGAGGGCGGAGGGCCCGGGACCGCGACGTCGATCTCCGTTTCCGAGGGGGCCGGCTCGAGCCGGAAGAAAAAGGACATCCCGGTGCGCAGGTTGATCCGGTCCCTGACCAGGGTTTGAAACCCGGGCAATTCCACGCTGAGCGTATAGATGCCGGCCGGCAGCGCCGCGAAATCGAAACTGCCGCTCTTTCCGGTCATGACGGTCCGATTCCCCTGCATGGTCGGGGACGACAGATAGACCGTGGCTCCGGCGAGGCTTTTGCCCGATGGGTCCGCCACCCGGCCCTGGATGGTTCCGGTATGGCCCTGCGCGCGGAGGATGGGCGTCCCGCTGAGGAAGAGGAGCAGGCCGAGGACGATGGCGGCGGACGCTTTTCTCAATTCGGACCTCCTGGGATTGCCCGTGGAAGCCGCGGCCTGCCGAGGTATGGCCGGAACACGGCGCTCGCGGGAGACAAGCCCGATCATGCCTATCTTAACGCCAACCGAGACGGTTTCGTTTCACAGGCAACAACGGCCCGTATTTTAGCATAAGAGAACCCGGGGACATAACGGTAATTTTAAAAAGCTCGGGGCGATTGCCGGATTGCCGGTTGCTCGTTGCTTAATGCAACCAATTCGGTTAAGCTATTGTTTTTTAACGTGAAGGAGCTTGTCATGGAAAGAAGGATCTTGGCCGGCGCCGTCCTCATCGCCTGTCTCTCTTTATCGACCCCATGGACGGGGACGCCCGTCGCCGCGGAGCAGATCACCCTTCCTCCTTCCGCGCCGGCCGGCGGCGGCATTCAAACCCGGCCGGATTTCGGCAAAATGCCGGTGAGCCTCATCCCCAATCGCGGCCAGCTGGCCGAACAGATCGATTTCTATATCCAGGGAAAGGATAAGACGATCTATTTCGGTTCCGAGGGTTTGACCTTCATCCTGACGAAGGCCGCCGGAAAGAGGCCCTCCGGCCTCATCGCCGATGCGATTCGAGGCGGGAGCCTCAGGCCGGATGGGACGCCTTTCGTCGAGGCCCTGACCGGCTCCCGGCCGGGGGGAGATCCTCGCTGGGTGGTTAAGCTGGATTTCGTCGGCGCCACCCCCGGCGTGAAACCATTCGGGTCGGACAGGACGGGGACGGTGATATCCTATTTCCAGGGATCGCCCGGAGATTGGAAAAGCGGCCTTCCCTCCTATTCCCGGATCGTGTACGCCAATCTCTGGCCGGGAATCGACCTGGCTTATGGCGGAACGATGGACGAACTGAAATACGAGTTCATCGTCCATCCCGGCGCGGACCCTGCCCGCATCCGCCTGGCCTACCGGGGCGCGAGTTCGGTCCATGTCAACGCCGAAGGCCGGCTGGCCGTCGCCACGCCCTCGGGCGGATTCGTGGACGGCGCGCCCGTCGCCTACCAGGAAGACTCGGGGCCGCGGGTGAATGTGCCGATGGCCTACAGGATCGCGGATCCCTCTTTGGGCGAAACAAAAGGCCGCGGCGCCCGGAAAAACGGAGGGGCCGCGGTCACCTATGGTTTCTCTCTCGGGGAATACGACCGGACCCGGACTCTCGTCCTGGACCCGGTGATCCTGGTCTACTGCGGCTATATCGGCGGCCCGAATTTCGATTACGGCTACGGCATCGCCGCGGACAAAAAGGGCCATGCCTATATCACGGGATATACGTCTTCGATGGACCCCGTTTTTCCGGTCACGGTCGGTCCGGACCTGAGCTTCAACCGCGGCGGCATGGACGCCTTCGTGGCCAAAGTGAACGCGGCCGGAACGGCGCTCGATTACTGCGGGTTTATCGGAGGCGCAGGCGATGATTATGCCTATGCCGTCGCCGTCGACCCTTCCGGCAACGCCTACGTGACGGGATATACGTCTTCGACGGAATCGACGTTCCCCGTCAAGATAGGCCCGGACCTGACCCATAACGGCCTTTTCGATATCTTCGTGGCCAAGGTCAACGCCGGAGGAACGGCGCTGACGTATTGCGGATATATCGGTGGTTCCAGCCATGATTACGGCCGGGGGATCGCCGTGGACGCTTCGGGGAATGCCTATGTGACGGGATATACGTATTCGACGGCCTCCACGTTTCCGGCTGCCGTCGGCCCCTCTCTCGTCCAGAGCGGTAATAACGATGCCTTCGTGGCCAAGGTCCGGGCCGACGGCAAAGCCCTGGACTACTGCGGATACATCGGCGGTTCGGGCCAGGATTACGGACGGGGGATCGCCGTCGACGCCTCCGGCAATGCCTATGTCACGGGGTCCACGAATTCGACGGAAACCACTTTCCCGATCGTAGTGGGGCCGTACAGCTCCGCCAACGGCGACTTCGACGCCTTCGTGGCCAAAGTGAATGCTCAGGGGACGGAGCTTCTCTATTGCGGATTTATCGGAGGGAACAGCGAAGATGTCGGGACCGGGATCGCCGTCGATGGCGACGGCAACGCTTATATTTCGGGTTACTCCGCCTCGAGCGAGGCGAGCTTCCCGGTGAACATGGGCCCGGACCTGAGCCACAACGGCGGCTATTATGATGCTTTTGCGGCCAAGGTCAATGCCGAAGGCTCGACGGTGTATTATTGCGGATATATCGGCGGTTCGGCCTACGACGTCGGGACCGGCATTGCCGTGGACCGCTGGGGCTACGCCTATGTCACCGGGTATACCTCTTCCAAGGAGGACACTTTCCCCGTGAAAGTGGGGCCGGGCTTGACCCTCAGCGGCAGTTTCGATGTGTTCGTGGCGAAAGTGGATACGAACGGAGCGAAGCTTTTATTTTGCGGCTACATCGGCGGCTTGGACGCCGATCTCGGCCAAGGCCTGGCCTTGGACGCCGACGGCTCGGGGAGCGTCTATTTGACGGGGAACACGTATTCGATGGAGTCCAGCTTCCCCGTCCTCGTCGGCCCGGACCTGTTCCAAAACGGCAGCCGGGACGGCTTCGCGATTCAACTCAACGAAATGTCCCTCATCGTGACGTCGCCCAACGGCGGGGAGACGTTCCATACGGGATGGACCCATGACATCACCTGGCTGACGTTCGGCCAGGTGGGGAACGTCAGGATCGAATATTACACGGACAGCGGCGAGACCTGGACGGATATCGCGGGCTCGACCGAGAACGACGGATTCTATAAATGGCTGGTTCCGGATGCCGCGTCCACATCCTGCGAGATCCGGATCAGCGAGGCGGAGGACGGCGATCCCTCGGACATCAACGACGTGGTCTTCGAGATCTCGTACGCGCCGATCATCATCGTGACCTCGCCGAACGGCGGAGAGAGCTGGGCCGTGGGCTCGACGAAGT
>JAPKZI010000214.1 GCA_026393865.1 Candidatus Aminicenantota bacterium | reverse complement strand
TTGGTCGCATTGTCGTCCACGACAAGCACCGGAACATCTTTCAAGTCCTCGAACCGGACAGGAGCCGTCTCCTCCTCGGTCAGCGTTTGAAGCCCAAGCGAAGTCGTAAAGTGAAAAATGCTGCCGTGGTCGGGTTGGCTCTCGGCCCAGATCCGGCCGCCCATGCGCTCGACGAGCTGCCTCGAAATGGCGAGGCCGAGGCCCGTCCCGCCGTACAACCTCGTCATGGAGCTATCGGCTTGGGTAAACGGATCGAAAATCAATCCAAGCTTATCGGACGGGAGGCCGATGCCTGTATCCTGCACCTGAAAATGAAGCTCGATGGCGTCGGCCGTTCGTTCCTCGGCGTCGAGCGACATGACGATCTCTCCTTGGTTCGTGAACTTGAGGGCGTTGCTCAGGAGGTTGATCAGGACCTGGCGGAGCCGGCCGGGATCGCCGAGAACGCGGTCCGGGACGTCGGCCCGAATATGATAAGCCAGTTCCAGTCCCTTATTCTCCGCAAGGATCGCCATGCTCGAGACCATGGCATGGACCGTATCCCGCAAATGGAACGGGATGCATTCCAGGTCGACTTTTTTGGCTTCGATCTTGGAAAAATCGAGGATGTCGTTGATAACGTTCATCAGGGCGTCGGCCGATGTCTTGACCGCTTCCAAGTATTCCCGCTGATCGTGGGTCAGGTCGGTTTCCAGGGCCAGCTCGGTCATGCCGAAGATGCCGTTCATCGGCGTCCGGATCTCATGGCTCATCCGCGCCAGGAACATGCTCTTCGCCTCGTTGGCCGCTTCCGCCGCCTTCCGGGCCTCTTCGGCCCTCGCGTTAGCGCCCTGGAGTTCGATCGTTCGGTCTTTCACCAGCCCGGTCAGGTGCTTTTCCCTGGCCTTCAGCTGCCTGACCCGGACGCGGTATCCGCCAAGACCCAACGACATGACACCCAAGCCGCACAAGACGTAGAAGTACGTCGTTTGATAGAAATAGGGCTTTAAATAAAACCCGAAATCGGCTCCGGCCTCATTCCAAACGCCTTCGTTATTGCAAGCCGTCACCCTGAAGCGATAGCTGCCTGGAGGAATGTTGGTGTAGTAGGCCGCGCGTCTCGTTCCCGCTTCCATCCAATCCTTGTCGAATCCTTCCAACTTATACTTGAATTTGACCTTATCCGGCACGAGCAGGCTCAAGCCGGTATATTGAAACTCAAAGTTCTTGCTGCCCGCCGGCAGACGCGGGCTTCCGCGGAGTTCGACGGCATTCCTGTCCACGATGAATTCCTCGATGGCCGCCGGCGGGATCACCCGATTCCCCGCCATGTTGGACGGATCGATGACGACGGCTCCCCTGATCGTCCCGAACCACAGCTTCCCATCCCTTGTTTTATACCCGCCGGGAGACGCATGATCGCATTCCTTGCTCTTCATGCCGTCGGCTACGCCATAGGCCGTCGAGGTGATCGAACGGATTCTCCCCGCCGCGAAATCCTCAAGCTCTCTTTTGCCGACTTTGAAAACTCCGTTGTTGCAGCTCATCCAGAGGTTTTCATTTCCGTCCTCAAGGATCTGGAACACATTGTCGTCGTAGAAACCCTGCTTGGTCGTGAAGGCCGTCAGTCGACCCTCTTTGAATCGATTCAGCCCGGCGCTTTGCGTACCGATCCAGAAGGTCCCGCTCTCGTCCTCATAAATGCATAAAACGACGAGACCCGAGAGCTGGTCAATTGTGGCGAAAGCGGTCAGCGACCCGCCTTTAAAGAGATTCAGGCCGCCGTTGGTTCCCACCCAGATGTTTCCGTCCCGGGCCTGATGTATGATCCTGATGAAATTGTTCGTCAGTCCGTCTTTGGTCGTGATCGTGGAGAACACCCCGTTCTTCAGCCGGTTCAGGCCCCCGTTTGTCCCAATCCAGAGATTTCCCTCCCGATCCTCATAAAGAGCCCTGACATAATCGTTCACCAGTCCGTTTTTGGTCGTGGTGGTGGAGAACGCCCCATCCTTCCACCGGTTCAAACCACCGCTCGTTCCGATCCAGAGGCATCCATCCCTGCCTTCATAAATGGCCCTGACGTCATCGGCGGCCAGTCCATCGCGTGTGGTATAGGTTGTGAACCGCCCATCCTTGAGGCGGCTCAGCCCTCCTCCCTCCGTACCGATCCAGACGCTTCCGTCCCGGCTCTCGTAGATGGGCCTCACCCGATTGTTCCCCAGCCCTTCCAGGGTGGTAAAGGTCAGAAATTTTCCATCGCTCAACCGGTTCAACCCGCCTCCGTTGGTCCCGATCCACAGGCTTCCCTCCCGATCCTCGCCGCAGAGCGACGAGACAATGTCGCTCGACAATCCCTCTTTCGTCGTGAAGGCGGTGAATTTCCCATTCGCGAATCGGTTCAATCCGCCCCCGTTCGTCCCTATCCACAAACTTCCGTCCCTGTCTTCACGAACGGACATCACATTGTTACTTCTCAGCCCATCCCTGGTCGTGTAGACGGCGAACCGTCCGTCTTTGTAACGATTCAAGCCTCCGTCTCTCGTCCCTATCCAGAGAATGCCGTCATGGTCCTCATAGAGGGATAAAACGACGTTGCTCGACAATCCCTCTTTGGTTGTGAAGACCGTGAAGGCCCCGTCTTTGAATCGGGCCAGCCCGCCGCCCTCCGTCCCGATCCAGAGCGTCCCCATCTGATCCTCAAAAACGACCAGCACATCGTTGCTGGGCAGGCTCTCTTTAGCGTCGTAAATCGTGAATCGTTCGTCTTTAAACCGGTTTAATCCTCCGCCTCCCGTGCCGACCCAGAGGCTGCCGTCTTTGCTTCCATAAACCGATCTCACAAGGCGGCTCGATAACCCTTCGTCCGTAGAATAATTGGTGAATACCCCATCCTTCAGCCGGCTCAAACCTCCGCCGTTGGTGCCGATCCACAAGGTCCCCTGCGCGTCCTCGAACAACGCGGTTATATAGTTGATTTTCAATCCCGCGACGCTCTTGCTGTTGAAGACCGCGAACCGCACGCCGTCGAAACGGACGAGTCCCTCCTGGGTTCCCAACCAGAGATAGCCGTCGTGCGTCTGGATCATCGCATTGACCGAGTTCTGCGGCAGGCCGCTTTCGGCCTGCCAGACGTTGTGGTTGTATTGGGTGATGGCTTTCTTGGGATCGAGGGCAAAGCTTACGGTGGGTAGCCCGATGAAGAGGAGAAGAGACCCTATAGCCGGAATAATCCGTTTTTTCATGAAGTCATAGTCTCCTTTTGCCCCTCCCTTTTTATATTCCAGGGATTGGAAAAACCGAGATCCTGTCAAGACTGTACCTGAAGATAAGAATCGCTGTCAATCATAACCAAATCTGAGCGTCGTCCGGTTTTATCCTGGACTATTCATAAAAATGCAAACGGGTCATTTAATTCCAATCATAACTGCGATTTATTCAAAAAGACAATAGGAGCCGCCGTTGAACTCATTGCTCTGAAGGCCGTCCGCGGCGTATATATTCAGGAGCTATTGAAGAAAGGTTTCATCTCCGTCCACTCGATCGAGGGCCTCGGCCTTATTCATGGGAATTCCGTTGTCGGCCGTCATATCGTCCTCCTCCGGGCTCTCGTCTTTTGGATAGGAAAAGAGGACACGTGGTTTCGGCCGGCGGCTTTTGATCGATACAAAGCTTTGTCGCTGGCCTGGATCATGCGGTCCCCTGTGGGCCGGACGAGATGATCGGAAGAAACGCAGCCGGCCGAAATCGTCACTTTTATCGCCTTTCCATTAGCCCTGATCTGTTCCGCGGCGCATGCCCGGCGAAGACGTTCGGCGATCAGGCAGACGGATCCCAGATCGCAATCGGGCAAGACGATCATCAACTCATCGCCGCCGTACCTGCCGATTTTGTCGTAGGGCCGAACGCCTTTAGTTAAAATTTCCGCGATCCGCATAAGAACATTGTCGCCCGTCTGGTGGCCACGCTCATCATTGATCTTTTTAAAAGAATCCAGGTCGAGCATGATCAGACTGAGAGGAGAGCTGGTTCGCCGGGCGCGGATCAGTTCCTCGTCCAGGAACTTCATGATGAACGTCCGGTTCCATAGCTTC
>JAPKZI010000240.1 GCA_026393865.1 Candidatus Aminicenantota bacterium | reverse complement strand
AGCGGAACGGTCTCGACCTCAAGGACGGCGTTTTCGGCGATCGTCCCTTTTTTATACATATCGAAGGCCGAGACCAGGAGCTCGGGAACGATCCCCGACAGGAGGCCGACTTTCAACCGGACCGAGGTGACCCCGCGGGCGTTATGGGCGCGGGCCTGTTCGAGGAGCGTTTCGAAAAGGCCGGCGACGATCGAAAGCTCATGCATGACGGCGCCGGAGCTCATCGCCCGAATGGCGAAGGAAGGCGATGAGCTCATCCAAACCCTGTCCGGTGACGGCGGACGTGACGAAGACGCGGAGCTTGGGATTGAGATCGAGCGCCTCGCGGACGACCTTGTCGATGTCGAAGGGCAGGTAGGGCAGGAGGTCGGCCTTGGTCAGGATGAGGACATCGGACGTGGTGAAGGCTTTCGGATATTTTTTCGGCTTGTCGTCCCCTTCGGGTGTGGACAGAAGGACGCAGCGGAGATGTTCTCCCAGTTCGTAGCTCGCCGGGCAGACGAGATTCCCGACGTTCTCGATGAACAGGAAATCGAGGCCGGGGTCCACGGCGGGGAGGATCCGGCCGATCATCTTCGCCTCGAGATGGCAGGCGCCGCCCGTCGTGATCTGCCAGGCCGGCACGCCCTTGGCCCGGATCCGTTCGGCGTCGCGCTCGGTCTCGATATCGCCCTCTATGACCGCCATGTGGAATTCCGCTTTCAGCCGCACGATGATCTGTTCGAGGAGAGTGGTTTTGCCGGCGCCCGGCGAGCTCATCAGATTGACGGCCAGGATGCCGCGTTTCTCGAGCTCGGCCCGGATCTCGGCGGCGATCTTTTTGTTCGTGCCGAGGAGGTCCTGGAGGACGATGACTTCTTTGGTGGGCATGGTGCTGTCCGGGGGTATTATAAGAGAAAACGGGGACATGTACCAAATTCCGGAGAATTTGGAACATATCCCCTTCTATTAAATCCGGGGACGCTAACCTTATTTCCCCCCTTTTCTAAAGGAGGGTTGGGGGGGATTATCGGGAGCTAAATAGTATCGAGGAATTTCCGGACGATGGCCAGGGCCAGGTTCAGGTTCGCTTCGGCCCGGGAGGAGAGGCCTTCCCCGAGGTCCCAGTGATGGCCGCGGATGGAGAGGATGTAGGCCTTGGGCGTGAGGCCGTAGAGCTCATGACAGAGCGCCAACACGGAGGCGGGGGACATCCGGTGCGTGGTGAAGGCGATGGCATCGGACGGGAAAACTTCCGTCAGGGCGGCCTCCTTATCGCCGGTCATGGCCGCGTCGGCGAAGATGACGAGGGGATGGTCCTTGATGGCCAAGGCGTCCTCGACGTTGAGCTGGTAACGGAACTCGAATTCGCAGACCCATGCCGATGTCCCCCGGAATTCGGCCCGGGTCCGCGGATCCCGCCGCAGGCGTTCGATCAGCTCGGGCCCCAGCCCGTCGTCCCCGCGGCCGGGGTTGCCGATCCCGAAGATGAGAACCTTCTTTTGATCCATGGGATAAAAGAATCCCCCCGCTCCCGTCGAGAAAAAGGGAACGGGGGATTCCGTCTACGCGTCCTCAGCGTTCTTTCCGGGAGATGAGGTTCCCCCGGGCGTCGACCAGGGCGACCTCGAGCGGCATCCGGCCCAGGGCGTGCGTCGCGCAGCTCAGGCAGGGATCATAGGCCCGGATGGCGATCTCGACGCGGTTAAGCATGCCTTCGGTGATCTCGGTTTTCCTGTCCAGGACGTTCTTGGCCACCCAGCTCACGGCCCGGTTCATGGGTTCGTTGTTGTGCGTCGTCGAAACGATCAGGTTGGCCATGGTGATCTGGTCGTCGGCGTTGATCCGGTAGTGGTGGAAGAGCGTCCCGCGCGGGGCCTCGACCAGGCCCACTCCTTCGCGGGCCTTCCGGCCCTTTCTCACGAGATCCGAGCCCTGGAGGTCCGGGTCGAGGAGAAGCTGCTTGATGACCTCGCCCGAATGGAGCAGCTCGATCAGCCGGGCCCAATGCGTGTGGAGCGACATATTGTTGGGCTTGCCCTTGGTGTAGGCGCGGTAGGTCTCGAATTCCTTCTGGGCGAGGGGCGTCGGGATGAAGTCGCAGGTGTTGAGCCGGGCCAGCGGGCCGACGCGGTACCAGCCGTCGGCCTTGCCCAGCGCCCGGAGATAGGGGAATTTCATGTAACTCCAGGAGCGCACTTCCTCGCCGATGTGATCGAGGTAATCGCGGTAGTCGACGTCGTCGAGGATCCTCTTCCCGTCCGCGTCCACCGCCCGCAGAGCGCCGTGATAAAAGTCGAGCGCGCCGTCCTTGCGGACGAGGCTGAGGTGGTTCGAAGGGAAGGCGGCGAAGCCGTCGATGAGGCCCGTGTTCTTTTTGTGGAAGTCCTTGAAGAAGTCGACGGCGGCCTGGGCCCAGGCGATCATCTTGTCGGCGTTCAGCGGGTCCGGGCCGCGGAGAAAGGAATCCCTCTCCTCGGGGCTTAGGTTCTTGTTGATCCCGCCGGGGATGGCCCCGGTGCCGTGGATCTTCTTGCCGGCCGTGGCCAGGATGATCTCCTGCCCGAACTTGCGCATCAGCACGCCCTGGACGGCCAGGTCCTTGTGCATGAGGGCGACGCCGATGACGTTGCGGATGGCGGGATCGGCGTCGGCGCCGAAGAGGAGGTCGGGCGAGGCCAGGTGGAAGAAGTGGAGGGCGTGCGACTGGAACATCTGGCCGTAGTGCATGAGGCGGCGCATCTTTTCGGCCGTCGGCGTAAGTCCCTCGGGGCCCACGCCGGCGATGATGTCGACGGCCTTGGCCGCGGCCAAATGGTGGCTGACCGGGCAAATGCCGCACAGGCGCTCGACGAGGACGGGCGCCTCCCAATAGGGATGGCCCTGGACGAAGCGCTCGAAGCCGCGGAACTCGACGACATGAAAACGCGACTGGACGACCCGGCCGTCATCGTCGAGTTGGACGGTCACTTTCCCGTGGCCCTCGATTCGGGTGATCGGTTCGATGGTGATCTTTCTTCCCATGGCGTCCTTCCTTAATCGAATTTGACGAGGTCGTAGGTCAGATCGAGGGGCTTGCCTTCGACCAGGGCCACGAGCGCCTTCCAGATGAGCTCGGCCGACGGCGGACAGCCCGGCAGGAAGGCGTCGATCTTGACGACCTCGTGGCAGGGATAGACCTTATCCAGGATGATCGGAAGTTCGGGGTCGTTGGGGATCATCCGGTCGGCCGGATCCACCGTCGGGCAATGGAGGTAGGCCTCCTCCAGGCAGTCCTTGACCGGGATGCCGTTGCGCATGGCCGGCAGGCCGCCCATGATGGCGCATTCGCCGACCGAGACGAGGACCTTGCAGTTTTTGCGGAACTCCCGCAGGGTCTCGACGTTCTCGCTGTTGCAGCAGCCGCCCTCGATCAGGCCGACGTCACAGATCTTGGAGAAGGTCTTGATGTCGTCGATCGGCGATTTGTGGAACTCGACGAGATCGATCAGGGTCAGGATCCGGTCGTCGATGTCCAGGACGGACATGTGGCAGCCGAAACAGCCCGCGAGCGATGCCGTGGCGATGATGGGTTTGCTCATGGCTTTCTCCTCAACTCGCTGTCTTGCCCACGTCGCTGCCGATGGGCGTCTTGTCGAACTTCCGCTTGCCGATGGGGATGACGAAGCCGACCTCCTTTTTCAGAAGGGCGCCGACCGGGCAGCGGTCCATGGCCTCCCGGGCGTCTTTGTCGCTCAATTTCGAGGCCAGCTCCTTGTCCATGCCGATCTTCTTTTTTTCCGACCGTCCGAGGGGGCCGAAGACCGCCTTGCCGTCCTTGGTCTTGACCGACCTCACGCAGCGCAGGCATTGGATGCAGCGGTTGTATTCGAAGAGAAGCCGGCCGCCCGTCGGCTCGACGGAGCGCGCGGGGAACTGGTAAGGGAAGCGGGGAACGAGCATCTGGTAGCGGTAGGCCAGCGCCTGGAGCTCGCAGTTCCCGCTCTTTTCGCAGGTCGGGCACATGTGGTTGCCTTCGACGAAGAGCATCTCGACGAGCGCCTTCCTCATGTCTTCGAGCTCCTGGGACATGTTCTCCACGGCCATGCCCTCGCTGACCGGCTGGGTGCAGGCGGCCATGGGCCGGCCGCCGACGCGGACCGTGCAGATCCGGCAGCTTCCGGCCGGTTTGAGCCCTTCATACCGGCACAGGGCCGGGATGTAGACGCCGTTAGCCAGGGCCGCCTCCATGATCGTCTGCCCCGGCGTTCCGATACAAGCTTTCCCGTCGACGGTGAACTTGATCTTACTCATGATGGGCCTCCGTGAGCTTCTGGCCGGTCACGCCGGAGGCGGCGTGGACGGCCGCCTTGAGATCGAACTCGGTCACGAAATCCGTGTCGTGGCGGACCTTCGACTCGTAGAGATGCCGGAAGTTCTGGAGCGTGGTCAGGATCGGGTTCGGCGAAGTCTGGCCGAGGCCGCAGCGGCTCATGGTCTTGATGATCCTCCCCCACGATTCGAGGTCGGACAGGTCTCGGATCGTTCCCTTGCCGCTCATGATCTTCTCCAGCTTCCTCTTGAGGAGCGAGTTGCCGACGCGGCAGGGCGCGCACCACCCGCACGATTCCTCGATGAAGAAATCCATGAAGTTGTGGACGACGTCGAACATGTCCCGATGCGGGCCGATGACGATGATCGATCCTCCGGTGGGCAGGTCCTCGAAACCGATCCTGCGCTCGAACTGGCCGCGGGACACGCAGGTCCCGGACGGACCGCCGACCTGGACGGCTTGGGCGTCCCGGCCCCCGACCATCTCCAGGAGTTTTTGCAGGGATAGGCCGAACTCGACCTCATATACGCCGGGCTTGCGGCAGTCGCCGGAGACGCTTAACAGCTTTGTCCCGGCCGATTTGGCCGTGCCCAAGGTCTTGAACCAGCCGGCGCCCTTGGCCAGGATGCGGGCGGCCGCGCACAGCGTCTCGATGTTGTTCACGGTCGTGGGATAACCAAGGTAGCCGTAGGTCACGGGGAACGGCGGCCGGTCCCGGGGCTCTCCGCGCTTTCCCTCGGCCGATTCGAGGAGGGCCGATTCCTCCCCGCAGATATAGGCGCCGGCGCCCATTTTGATCTCGATATCGAAAATGAAGCCCTTTTTTCCTCCGGCGTTCCGGCCGATGATGGCCTTTTTGCGGAGGGCCTCGAGGACGTGCTCAAGATGGTTTTTCAGGTAGGCGTATTCGGCGCGGAGATAGAGGATCCCTTCCTTCGCTCCCACCGCGTAGCCCGCGACGGCCATGCCCTCGAACAGCAGATGGGCCTGCTCGGTCAGAATGACCCGGTCCTTGAACGTGCCCGGTTCTCCCTCGTCGGCGTTGCAGACCACGTAGTGGCGGTCGGCCTGGCTCTGGACGCAGAAGTCCCACTTGAGCCCGGTCGGGAACCCGGCCCCGCCCCGTCCGAGCAGGTTCGAGCGCTTGATCTCGGCGATGACGTCCTCGGGCGTCCAGGTCACGGCCCGCCGGATGGCTTCGCCCGGCTTGAAGGGAGCGAGAATCACCGGGCCTTTTTTCCGGATATTGTTCGTGACCATCGCCCGGACGAGCTTGGACTGGTTGGCCCCGTCGCCGCAGGTCGTGACCAGCCGAGCCATGTCCCGGCCGGCCTTCATGGCGGCGACGATCTGTTTGACCTTGGCCTTCGTCAATTTCGTGAAGACCACGCCGTTGATGATGGCCGAGGGCTCCTGGTCGTTCATCCCGATGCAGGAGGTCGCGTGGAGGCCGATGAGCCCGTCGGCGGTGGTCTCGCCGAACCGGCACTTCGCCTCTTTTTCGAAGGCTGCGGCGATCTCCGCCCGGCCTTTCATCCCGGCCACGAAGTTGTCGTTGAGATAGACGGCGTACCGTCCGGCCGGCGCCCCGGAAAAGAAATGATAGAAAGTCGCCACGCCTTCGACGTCGACCTTGGAGACGTTGAGCGCCTCGGCGATCTCGGCGACGGCGGCGGGCGGCACCCAGCCAAGCGCGGATTGGACGTCCCGCACGATCTCGATGAGGCGGGACTTGTCCTTCTTGTGCCTGGCGAGAATGGTTTTTATGATTCCTTGTTTTGGCATTAATGAACCTCGCCTTGATGATATTAGATTGTGAAAGAACTATTCCCCGAGACCCTTTTATAGCACAAGATGAAGAAAGTCACAAATTCAATATGAAGGAATCTCCCCCTTGCTTTTGGTCTTGAAAAAGAAGTAGAATTTGACATAATAAGACTATCTTCGACAGGAAGGAGGAATAATGAGGAGAAAGAGTCTCATCGCAGTAGGTGTCGTCCTGGCCCTGATATCGCTGCAGAGCTGCAAATCCAATCCCGAACAGACGCTGCTCAAAAGCTATTTCCATGCCGTCAGCCTCAATGACGTGGGCACGATGGCCTCCATGGCCGTCGATCCCCTCAAGATCGACGCGGAGAGCTGGACGATCACGAAGGCCGGCGAGGCTAAGATCGAGCCCGCCTCCCTGGCCGAGTTTGCCAAGGCCGAGGTCGATCTCAAGAAACAGCAGGACGCGCATGTCCCTGTAACGCTGGACGCCAAGGACGTTCTCGACAACGCCAAGGACGAATTCACCTCCGCCCGGACCTCCGCCGCCAAAGCCGCGGCGAAGGCGAAAGTGGACGCGGCCCAGACCAAGTACGACGACGAGTACAAGCTCCATCAGGATATCATCAGGAAGTACAGCGAAGCCAAGGCCGCCACCGCCAGGGAAGAGGAGATCACGGCCTTCTCGCTGGGAGACCGGAACATTACGAACATCCGCGACCTGAAAGGGGAGGTCCACGCCAAGGAGGTCGAGGTCCAGATCAAGGAAAAGGGCGGGGCCGTGAAGAATTACAAGATCACAATGCGGATGTACAAACTCAAGGACGAGGCGCAGAACATCCCCCGCCCCGGCCGCTGGATCATCACCAAGTTCGAACAGCTCTAAGAAGACCGGATATCGGATCGATTCGGGGCCGGAGCTTGGCCGCCGCCTCAAACCGGGCCGCAGCCCGGCGCGCGGGGCGGAGTCAAGGTCGGCCCCGATTTATTTTATCTTGACTGGGGGGACGTTATCCGCTATAAATAGTTGCCCTTTTTGGGCCGTTAGCTCAGTGGTAGAGCACCGGCCTTTTAAGCCGGGTGTCGCTGGTTCGAGCCCAGCACGGCTCATTTTCTCCGCCCCTGTCGTCTAGAGGCCCAGGACACCGCCCTTTCACGGCAGCAACACGGGTTCGAATCCCGTCGGGGGCGCTTGCCCCCTCTCTGAAAAACGAGTCCCTTTTGACTTCTTTTTCTTGAGGTGGTATACCATCTCTAGGGAAGAAGAGTCTTGGCCAAAGAAAGAATTCTGGTCGTTGAAGACGAGTATCTCGTCGCCCACGATATCAGCAATATGCTCCTCGATCTCGGGTACGAGGTGGCCGGCGTCGTTTCGACGGCCGAGGAGGCGATGGCCGCTGTCCGGAAACAACCGCCCGATATGGTTCTCCTGGATATCGTCCTCAAA
>JAPKZI010000202.1 GCA_026393865.1 Candidatus Aminicenantota bacterium | reverse complement strand
GCCCGTCGGGAAGCCCGCTCCGCCCCGGCCGCGGAGCCCTGAGAGCGTGATCTCGGAGATGATCTTCTCCGGGGTCATTTCGGCCAGGGCTTTGGCCAAAGCTTTGTATCCGTCGCGGGCGATGGCCTCGTCGATCTTTTCGGGATCGATCAACCCCCGGTTGCGGAGGGCGATAAGAACCTGCTTCTTGAAGAACGGGATGTCGGTGAGCACGGGCACGGGAGTTTTCGCCTCGGGCGGAGAATACATGAGCTTGGGCACCGGCCGCCCTTTCAGGAAATGTTCCTCGACTAGGTGCGGGACGTCTTTTACCGCCAACTGCTGATAAAAGATGTTTCCCGGCTGGACGACCAGGATCGGACCGCGTTCGCAGAATCCGTTGCAGCCGGTTGGGACAATCGACACTTCCTCCTCCAGCCCGTGTTTGCGGATCTCCGTTCCCAAGGCCGTCTTGATCTCGAAAGCGTGGTTGGAGACGCATCCGGTGCCGGCGCAAACCATCAAATGCAGCCGGTAGCTTTTCGGCGTTGCCTTTTCGTCCATAACTCTCCTCCTCAGGTATCCGTTCTTTCGCTCCCGATGCCCAACGCGTAGTCTTTGACGATCGACCCGCCCTGAATGTGTTTCTCGAAGATCTCCAGGACCTTCGCCTCACTGAGGTTCACGTATTTCACGGGCGCTTGGCCGGCGAGCTCGACCGTGATCATCGGCTCCTGACTGCAAAGGCCGGCGCAGCCGGAACTGGTCAAAAGGACGTCGTGGAGGTCGCGCGTCTTGATTTCCTTCATCAGGGCGGTCATGACCATCCGCGCCCCCGCGGCGATGCCGCAGGTGCCCATGTGGACGTTAACCTTAGCCCGGACGTTTCCTCCCTCGCGGACGGCCATGGCCCGCTGCGCCTGATCCCGGATCTTCTCCAAGTCCTCGAAGGTGAGTTTCGGCATCGGGATCCTCCTTTATTTCTTGTATTTATTAATCAGGCCGGCGATCTTCGCCGGGGAGACCTTGCCGTGGACGTCCTCTCCGACCATGACGACGGGGGCCAAGCCGCAGCAGCCGACGCAGCGGACGGCGTCCAAGCTGAAGTTCCTATCGGCCGACGTTTCCCCGGTCTTCAATCCGAGGTCCCGTTCGAACTTCTCCAGGACAAGCTGAGCGCCGCGGACGTGACACGCCGTCCCGAGGCAGACGTGGACGGGATGCTTGCCCTTGGGCGTGAGGCTGAAGGCTTTATAGAAGGTGGCAAGGCTCAAGACGCGGCTTAGCGGAAGGGCGAGCTCTTTGGAGATCATTTTGAGGGCCGGCGGGGGCAGATAGCTGAACTCCTCTTGGACGTCCTGAAGGATGGCGATAATCGATCCCGGATCGGCCTGGTAGCGGATCAGGATGCTCGAGACTTGTTGTTCCATCATGAGATCCTCCTGATGCGAGTCAATCCGTCGTGGATGTCTTTCGTGATCAACGTCGTGGCATGGGGCGTGGCCAAGGAAACGGCGCCGAGCTGAACCCGGAGGTCCTTGGTATCGAAGACATAGGCCCATCCGTCGACCTTATGGACATAACGGATATCGATGTCCGGATGGCCGGCGATCAACACGGCCAGGGTTTGGGCGATATCGCCGAGGGGCTGCCGGTCGATATGGCTCATCTGGAACATCGCCCGAACTTTCGTTTTCCGTCCGGGATGGGAGGAGAGAGAAAACGTCCCGCCCGCCGCTCTAGCGGCCCGAACGAGCATTGGAAGGCCCAAACCGATCCGTCGTTCTTTTTTAGTGGTGAAAAAGGGATCGCGCGCTCGTTCGCGAAGCGCTCTGTCCATCCCCCGTCCGTCGTCGACGATCTCGAGGGTCAGCCGGTCGCGGCGGTGGTTCTCTACGATCCGGATGCCGATCCGCCGGGCGCCGGCCTCCACCGAATTCTCGGCGATATCCAGGATATGGAGCGATAGGTCTCTCATGGCTTCCTCAGTGAATGACGCGGCGTCCTTCGAGGCCGAGAAAGGCCTTCCGGATCTCTTCGACCGTGGCCGCTTCGAGCGCGAACGACGTCGTCGCCAGACCGATCTCCCGGAGGGCATGGGCATCCGATGCGCGGATTAGAGGAAGAACCAAACCGATACTTTCCCGCGCCTTTTCCAGCGTCATCCGGGGAGAAATTTCCAGCGCGTCCAAGGCCAAACGCACCGGAATGAGTCCCAATTGACCCAGGAGGCCGAAGGATTTCCGGTCGATATGGGCGGCGATGGCCAGTCCCTGCCGGGTGTGGACGCCGTCGACCACGCTCTCAAGGGACAGCGTGACCGCGCTGAGCAGGAGCTTCGGGTTGAATCCCAGAACCTCATCCTCCGCGCTGGCGACGACCTGCGAACCGAAGGCCGCCTCGTCGTTCTCTCCCGTCAGATGGGCGTAAACCTCGTCCTGCATCGACAAGGCCGATTCCAATGTCTCGAACAAAGCCAGGACGTGGACCTCTTCCCGGGACGTGATCTCCAGGCCGGGAAAGACGTGGATGCCGAGACGGCCGGCGGCTTCGGCCACCGCGCCCGCGTTTTCCGCCGAGTTATGGTCGCAAACACCCAGGATGTCGAGGCATTTCCTTTTCGCTTCCTCGGCGATTCTGCGGGGAGACATCTCCACGTCGGCGCATGCCGAAAGACATGTGTGGACGTGGAGATCGGCCCTGAACGAGTTCAATGGTTCTGTTTGGCCAGGAGATTAAAGAGCTTTCCGGAAATGGCGAAGGCCGACTCCGACGTCGAGAAGATGATGACGTTCTCCTCCCGGGCTAACCGAAGCGTGGCCTCGTCCGGCTTGTGGCTGTTGACAAGGATGATCGCGGCCAGGTTCCTGAGCTTGGCCACGGCCACGATGTTCTCGTGGGTTTGGCAAGTGATCCAGACGTTCTTTTCCTTGGCGAAACCCATGACGTCGCTCAGAAGATCGCTGGCATAAGCTCCGCTGACTTCGACATCGAACCTCCCCTGGGATTGATGGGTGGCGAGGCCTAATAGGCCCGACAGTTCCGACAGTTTCATGACATGCCTCCTTTATACGGTCTTAATCCGGCCGCGGGCTTCGAAGGACGGCCCGCGACCGCTTTGATTCACGATGCAATCCTCTCTCACCGACTCCCCCCGCACGACGTCTTCGGCGAAAGCAAGACAGGTCGGAGCGCCGCAGACTCCGCAGTCGATCCTCGGAAGCGACTCGAAGAGAAGGTCTTTTTCCTTCCGTTTGGCGATCGCCTTGATCAGGTTCTCGTCCAGAGGCTTGATCGGACGGGGTTCGATTTTCGCCTCGAGAGAGAAAAAATGATCCTGATACAGGCGCCGGACCGCCCGGATGTCCGGGCAGGCTTTGATCTTCTCGAACTCCAGAGTCTCGATCAGCCTGAGGATCTTGTTATAGGAAACATACGCGTTCTCGACGGTCAGTGAGCCTCCGACGCAGCCCTGGAGACAGGAATAGGCCTCGATGTAATCGATGTCGGCCAGCTTTCCCCGCTCGATGTCGTCGAAAACCTTGATGATCTCGGCCAGGCCGGAAACGGCCAGGGAATTCCGAAGGTGAAGCGTCCGGCACATCCCGCCGGCCATCGCCCAGCCGATGCCGAGGATGCAGATGTTCTCCAAGCTCTTGCGATACGTCCGGTAAGCGACGGTCTCCATGGCGGCGGAAACGGGCCCATAAATGTCGGAGATGGCGATGGCCCCGTCCAAATGAGATTTCTTTTTTTCCGCCGGCTGTTGGATGGAGATCATCTTGGAGGGGCAAGGAGTCAGGTAGAATGCGCCGATGTCTTTTTCGGGAAGTTCGTACTGGCGGGCTTTGGCTTTTTTGATCTCGCGGGCGGCTATTTCCCGCGGGGTCTGGATGGGGATGATATGGGAGAGAAGGTTGGGATACTTGACCTGGAGCAGACGGACGACCACCGGACAAGCGTTGGAAATGGAAGGCTTGGGGCCCTGATGGTCCCGGAGATATTCCTGGATGGCGAAACTCCCTTGTCCGCAGGTTTGGGCCAAATCGAACGAATCGCTGAATCCGATGTTCCTCAGCCCGTCGAGGATCTTGTCCGGGAGGATATCCCGATCGTATTGAGCATAGAGCGCCGGAGAGGGAATGGCGATCGTATAGCGGAACTTGGTCAGCTCCCCGAAGGGATTGGTAAGAGGCAGGATCGCCCCATGCGGACAAGCGACGATGCATTCGCCGCAGTGGATGCATCTCTCCTGGAGGATCTTAGCCTTCCCTTCCTTGACGCGGATCGCCTGAGTGGGACAGACCCGCATGCACTTCATCCGTCCCTGGCAGAGCTCCTGCTTGATGGTGACGGAAGAAAACGTGGAGGTCATGCTTCGTTTTTCCTGACGGGATGGAGGTCGAAATAAATCTCGAGACGCGTGCCTTTCCCCACCTCGGAGAAAATCTCGAACCGATCGGCGTTCTTCTTAATGTTGGGGAGCCCCATACCCGCCCCGAATCCCCTTTCCCGCATCTCCGGCGTGGCGGTCGAATAGCCTTCCTGCATGGCCAGGCCGATGTCGGGGATCCCGGGGCCTTCGTCCCGCAACTGCAAATGGACCAGGTCCGGGGTGACGTGCACGATCATCTCTCCGCGTTCCGCGTACATGACGACGTTCATCTCAGCCTCATAAGCGGCGGTCGTCGTCCGACGGATGATGGCCGAATCGATCCCGATATCCTCAAAAATATCCTTGATGGTCGTTGACACGCTCCCGCCCCGGCTGAAATTCCGTCCGGCGATCTCAAAGGATCGGGAAAAACTGTTGTAGTCCCTGACCTCGGCGGAGGGTTGGACATTCTCCAGAAGGCTGACTCCCAAAAGGCCGTTTTGATATAGAAGACCGCAGGCCTCGTACATCATGCAGCGCGTGGTGAGGACCGGGATGTCCTTGAGCTTGGCCAGCTCCAAAGCCTCGGCATCCGGCTTTTTGCCCCGAACATAGACGACGGCTTTCGCCCCGGTGATGTTCGCCGTACGGATGGACTGGACGTTCGCCAGCCCGGTGAGGAGGACATGGCCGGAGCGGCTGAAGGCCAGCACATCGCTCATCAGATCCGAGCTGCAGGCCGAAGCGATGTCCTTTTCAAGCTGGATCTCGGTCCCCGAGAGCATCTCGGCTTGAAGGAGGCGCTGGATGTCCCTGAGTTTCATGCGGTGGTCGTCTCCCTGTTTACGCGCTTGATGATCATCTTGCCTTTGCGGATGATCCGCTCCGAGGGCGTCACGGTCGTCGGGCAATTCTCCCAGCAGGCTCCGCAGCCGTTGCATTTGTCGATGTCGACGTATCGGGCTTTCTTCCGGATCTTCGCCTTGAAATTTCCGATATAGCCGGAGATCTCCTCCACCTCGCTCCAGGTCAGCAGCTCGATGTTCGGGTGTTTTCCGACTTCGCTCATTTTCGGGGTGAGGATGCAAGCCGAGCAGTCGAGCGTGGGGAATGTCTTGTCGAGCTCGGCCATGTGTCCGCCGATGGACGCCTGCGACTCGACGAGATAGACCTTTTTGCCGGATTTGGCGTAGGTCAAAGCGGCTTGAATTCCGGCGATGCCGCCGCCGACGATCAAGACCTCGGGCCGCACGGGAACCTCTTTCCTAATGAGGGGGTCATGAAGGGCGACCCGGCGCACAGCCGCGGAGATCAAGGCCTTGGCTTTTTTGGTGGCGTCCTCCGGCCTCAAGGTGACCCAGGAGACCTGCTCACGGATGTTCGACATTTGAAAGTAGAAGGGATTGATCCCGCCTTCGGCTGTCGTCCCCCGGAACGTCGATTCGTGCATGAGGGGGGAACAGGAGGCGACGACGACGCGGTTCAAACCGCTGTCCCGAATGCTTTGTTTGATCAGTTCCTGGCCGGGGTCGGAGCACATGAATTTGTATTCTTTGGCGACGACGACATCGTCCAGCGTCGCGGCGAAGGCCACGACGTCGGCCACATCCACCTTGCCGGCGATGTTGGTGCCGCAATGACAGACGAAAACGCCGATGCGGGGCTGTCCGTTGTGACTCATCGGGCGCCTCCGTTGCCGATTTTTTCCCATAAGGGCTTTAAAGGGACGATCGACCGGGAAAAGCCGAGGTCCGCCTTATCGATCCCCAGGGCCAGCCCGAGGAGCTGGCTGAAATAGAGAACGGGCATGCGGACGTCGTCTTTGTATTTTTTGACCATCTTGCCCTGTGTGATCTCGAGATTGAACTGGCAGAGCGGGCAGATGGTGACGACGCAATCCGCCCCCTTCCGTTTCGCCTCCTTAAGGAGGATGTAGTTCAAACGCAGCCCGACCTCTTCGATCGTCCCGGTGAGGGATCCGCCGCAGCAGCGGGTCTTGGCCACGTAATCGACGGCCGTGGCGCCCGCGGCTTCCATGAGGCTGTCCAACGTCGTCGGATAATCCGGATCGTCGAAGTCCGTGTAGGGGCGAACAAGCTGACAGCCGTAGTAGCAGGCGACCTTCAGTCCGGACAGGGGGCGACGAATCTTAGACTTGATCGCCTCCCGGCCGATGTCCTTGATGAGGATCTCCAACGGATGCTTGACCTTGACGGAGCCGTGATATTCGCAGCCGGCGCTTTTAAGGGCCCTTAAAATCTTGTCGGATTTCGGCTGCCGGCTGGTCAGGAACGCGTTGGATTTTTTCAGCGTCAGAAAACATCCGGCGCAGGGAGCGACGATGTCCTTCCCCGTTTTTTCGGCCAGGGAGAGATTGCGGCCGCAGATGGCCGCGGCCATCGTGTCGTCGACGGAAAAATAGGCGGTCGCGCCGCAGCAATTCCAATCGTCCAGCTCTTGAAGGGGGAGGCCGACCTCCTTGAAGACGGGCAAAATAGATTCCTCGTAGGAACGGGAGTTTCCCTTCAGCGAACAGCCCGGATAGTAGATGTATCCGCTCATCAGGTCTCCTCCTTGAGGGCGTTCAAAAGAGCCTTCATCTGTTTTTTGTTCTTGATGGATTCCCTGCGGAGCGACATCCGGCCGGTCTTCATCAGCTTGAGCCCCAGAGGCGCCATCTTGATCATGGTAAGGAAATGGCGGGATTTGAGATAGAGACGGAGAATGAGCCACAATTCGGAATTCCGGCCGTATTTGGCGATCAAGCGCGACATCTCTCGGTCCAGGACGGGGATCGCGAACCTCGAGGGGAATACATTCGTTTCGATCGCTTTGCGTTTAAGGGCATACATCACATCGGTGATCTTGATCTGGGAGGGACAGCGAACCTGGCAGGCGTAGCAGGATGGGCAGAGCCAGATGGTAAAGCTCCGCAGAGCCTCGTCCCTGAATCCGTTCTTGACCATGGCGATGATCTTACGGGGAGGATAGTCCATATAGATGGACATCGGGCAGGAGCTGCTGCAGGTCCCGCACTGGATACATCCATCGATATTCTCGGAACCCGACAGGTGTTTTATCTCGGCCAGGAAATTCGGATCCAGCTCTTCTTCGTATTTAACCTTTCTCTGTATTTCCATCTGGCCTCCTTAAGCGTGATGGGGCATTAACGATATGTCCCAGAAAAGACTAATGAATTGAATATCATTCGGTTTTTTCCCAGCAGAAGATATGGGTAAAAGAGGACATTTTTGGCGGCCCTGCTTTCGAGGCGGCAACTCAAAAAAACTCGACCGAAATCGCATCTCCGGCCTCAAATGACTACTTAGCGCTAAATCCCTTGTTAGGGAATATATTGCCGTGTAACTCCAATGTCAAGAAAAAAGTGGTATTTTTACCCATTTATTATGGGGCATTATGCCACTTTGACGTTCCATATTTCCCCTTCCCCTGACTCTCAAACCCTGAAAGCCTGGCTCGAGTCTACATTTTCCATAAAAAAGTCAAGGGACGAGCACGCGGCGGCCGGTCGCCGGCTTCTCGCCCGAGTACGTCACCGAATCTCTGGGGCTCTCGCCGGACGGCTCCCGGCTCACGATCTCGACCGGGGAGGAGTTCGCGACGATCATGCTCGCGGAAGGAGTGCCGGGAGCGATACCTATGATCTGGAAATCGCCTCGGCCCCTACGAGATCCTCGCGCCCATCGGAGCGGGAGGAATGGGGGAAGTTCAATCGGCCTCTAGCTCCAGAGGCTTTGAGGCTCGAATTTTCACTTCACTGGTGGTTCAATAAGCGGGGGCAGGTCAGCGGCCGAGCAGGACCGTGGCGCCGGCCGCGAAGTGGAGGAATTCTCTTCTTTTCATGGTAATCATTCCTTTCAGCGATGGATCATTCGGCCTTTTCTGCATCTCGGAACGAGCTGGACCCTCGGGAGAGAATATCCCCCGTTCCGATGCATTTTATGAGTATATAGTAAACCGTCTGCGCCCCGGGGTTAATAGAGAGATCTTTCACTGATTGGGACTCAGCTCTTTATCGCCCCGAGCGGCAGGCCGATCCGTTTGAGCAAGGCCTCATAGCGGGGGTCGGACCGCAACACATCGAAACGCCGGTCGCACTTGATGTAGACCAGAAAGCCTGACCGCTCCTCTAAGGCTTTAGAGAGCCATTCAAAGGCCTGATTCTTTTCTCCAAGGCCAATATAGACGGCGGCGATATCGTAGGCTGAAACGTAGATTCGCTTGGACTTCTCTAAGAGTTTCTCCTCTAAAAGTTTCTCCAAAATCTCCTGCGCTTCCTTCTTTTTGCCGGCGATCCCGTAGGCGTGACCAAGGCCGGCCAGGGGAAGAAAGTTGCCCTTCCAATTGTCGACTGCGTTTTGGAACTCGACAATGGCCTCTTTGATCAAGAATTTCTGTTCATAGGCCATTCCCAAAGTGACATGGGCCCACGAAACGTCGGACCCGGCCAGTATGTCTTTGCGCGCAAGCTCAATCGCCTCATCATAACCTGCTGTGCTGAAGCAATGCCAGCCGGAGCATAAATGATTGGGATTGGCAAAGGGATCAAGTCCCGAGGCGAGTTTGACCTCGGCCATCGACTCTTCCGTTCTGTCCAGGGCCATCAGGAGATGCGCATAGAGATGGTGGATCATGGCGAGGCTGGGGTTGAGCTCGAGGGCTCGTTTGAATTCTTTCTCAGCCTCTGCCCAATTCAAATCATAATGGAGCCAGGCCACAGCCAGATAGCCGTGGGCCTCTCCGAGAGTATTATCCTTCTCCAGCGCCTTGAGAGCCGCTTGTTTCATTTCCAAAAAGGCCTCCCGAGGCGGAACATCGCCCAATAGGCCACTATAAAAATAACTTTTTGCAATCTCGGTGTAAGCCAGAGCAAAATCCGGGTCAAGCTTGATCGCTTGATTAAAATATCCATTATCGCCTGAATAAACCCCCTTGAGATAGGCGTCGAGCGCTTGGGGATTCACGGTCTTTCTCTTGGCCGACCGGAAACTCTTCTCCTCCCTGAGTCTGATGCCGATCTGCCTCGTGATATCCTGGGCAATCTCGCTTTGCAGAACCAGAAAATCGCCGATGTCGCGATCGTAACTCTTAACCCAGAGCTGCCGGTCTTCGGCCGGATGAACCAGCTTGGCTGTGATCCGCACTTTTTCCCCCGCCCTCAAGACAGAACCTTCAACCACCATGTCTGCATTCAACTCTTTGGCGATCTGGGGCAGAGATTTTTCTGTTTTTTTATATTGCATGACAGAAGTGCGAGATTTCACCTGCAGGGTGCTGATCTGTCCCAATTCATTGATGAGAGCATCCGTTATTCCCTCGGCAAAATAGTCCTGGGCGGGATCGCCTGAGAGATTTTCGAGCGGCAGTACGGCCAGCGACTGCACCTGAGGAGTTCTTGCCCGGCCTGTTAAAAAGTCTCTTATTCCACCGATATTGAGAGCAAACAAAAGACCCGCCACCCCGAGGACCAAAACACTAATAGGCAGGGGTTTTTGCCACAAGCTTCGCTTTGCCCTGCGCCTGGGCTTTCCGGCGATAAGCGCCGACAGATCACCGGTCTCAACCTGGTTTAAGTCAGCGATCAGCTCCTTTGCCGACGCGTAACGGTTGGCCGGCTCTTTCTCCAGGCACTTGAGGATAATCCGCTCCAGCCCCTCAGAAATCTGGGCTCCCAGGGACCGAGGCAGTTCCGGCTGCTTATCGAGGATCGCGTGCATGATCTCAGAAGGGGTCTCCTGAGGAAACGGCTTTTTCCCCGTGACCAGCTCATGGAATATGGCCCCCAGGGCATAGATGTCGGTGCGCGCGTCAACTTCGCGGCCATCCAGCTGCTCGGGCGCCATGTAGGGAAGGGTGCCCGTCAAACCTTGTGAGCCGGTGACAGTCAACGTCCTGCCTATCGCCCCTGAGGGCTGAAAGAGCTTGGCCAGGCCAAAGTCCAGCACCTTGAGCAGGCCCTTGGGCGTGACCATGATGTTCCCGGGCTTGAGATCCCGGTGAATGATGCCCTGCTCATGGGCCGCTTCCAACGCTTCCGCCGCCTGTTTTCCCAGCGAGACAACTTCCGCCTCCGGCAATGCTCCGGAGAGGGTCTTCTCCCTCAGCGTGACTCCGGATATGTATTCCATGGCCAGAAAGTCCACGCCGCTTTCCGTGTTGAAATCATGAACCGTGGCGATATTGGGATGGTTGAGCTTAGAGAGAGCCAGGGCTTCCCGGCGGAAGCGCATTCTCGTCTCTTCATCGGCAAGAGCCCCAGCGGGCAGGACCTTAAGGGCGACGTCTCTTTCGAGGCGTTCATCCCTGGCCCGATAGACGACACCCATGCCGCCGGCGCCGATTTTTTCGATGACGCGATAATGGCCGAGAGTCTGGCCTATCATGGTGGCTCGCTCCTTTCCGTTGAATCAGCGGTCGAATAGGTTCCGCTCACCAGAAATCCGGTGCATAATACGCCGCTCTCACTACTTCCCTAAAACCTTCTTGACCTGACCGATCTTTTCCTGAACTTTGCCGGCTATCTTTTCATCGGCACCTTCAGCTTCCAACTTTGGATTATCGCTTAGTTTCCCGGCGGTCTCCTTGAGCTTACCCTTTACTTTGTGAAACTTGCCTTTCGCCTGGTCCTTCGTGCTGGATTTCATGGTATTCCTCCTTTAGGATTTCGATTTGACTGCTGGGCAATTTTGTTAAAGACAGGATTTTCCTTTTTCCGCGGCGCGGTGAATTTCCGCTCTGGGCGATGAATCTCCCCTCTTAACCATGTTTGTAAGATACTCTCGGGCGCGCGGCGATGTCAATCGCCGCAATAAGCTGCGGCGGAAGAGCATGTTGGGGCAAAAAACCTTCTCGCACCGGCTAAAAGACGATAGGCTATTCGCCCTAAAATAGCGGAGACGCCCGCTATGGATTTCTCCTTGGGATTGACGAATCGGATGCCGATAAGATATGAGGGAGGGAGGGGAAAGAACATCGCCATGGCCGAAATCGGAAAATTCAACAATCTGCGCATCGTCAAGCTCCTGGATTTCGGGGCCTACCTGGACGGAGGCGAACACGGCGAGATCCTCCTGCCGAAGAGATATGCCCCGCCGCAAGGCCGGATCGGCGACCGGCTCGATGTCTTCCTGTACCTGGACTCCGACGACCGCCTGATCGCCACGACGGAGAAACCCCTGGCCAAGGTCGGGGATTTCGCCTTCCTGAAAGTTGTCTCGGTCAACGACGTCGGCGCCTTTCTCGACTGGGGTTTATCCAAGGACCTGCTGGTCCCGTTTCGGGAGCAGAGGCCGCCTATGGAACAGGGGCGGAGCTATTGCGTCTATGTTTATCTCGACAAGGCCAGCCGGCGCATCGTCGCCTCGGCCAAGCTGAACAAGTTTCTCGATAAGACCCCCGTCGATTTCCGGGCCGGCCGGGCGGTCGATCTATTGATCTGGATGCGGACCGAACTCGGCTATTCCGCCATCATCGATAATGCCCGCCTCGGCGTTCTCTATGAAAACGAAGTGTTCCAGGACCTCCAGCCGGGACAGCGGGTCAAGGGCTTCATCAAAAAAGTGCGGGATGATCAGAAGATCGACTTGAGCCTGCAACAGCCCGGTTATCAGGGGATCCCCGACGTCTCGGACACGATCCTGGCCGCGTTACGAAAAAACGGCGGATTCCTCTCCGTCTCCGATGCGGCCTCGCCGGAAACGATCCAATCCCTCTTCGGGATCAGCAAGAAAACATTCAAAAAAGCGGTCGGGGCGCTTTACAAAAGAAGGCTGATCACCCTCGAGGACGGCGGCCTCCGGCTGAGCGAAACGAAGACATCCGCCAAGGTTTAAGACACAAGCTGGCGTCGGCGCTCGAGGCGCTCAAGAAACTGAAAAGCGGAAGGCCGTAAATTTTCGGTTTGACCGGCTGCCCTCCAATCGAACTATTCGGTATGATCGAATAGTTGCCTCATGACTTCAGATTGCTCGCGAGTCATAACCCGCCTCGGCCGCCATCAGGGCGACCTGCTCGATGACTCGCGACGGCGGCGGCGGGCGTTCGGAAACGCCTGCCCTTCCCTCTTTGGAAACTATCTCTCGATCGCTTTCATTTTCGAGGCGATGGTGGCCTCTTTGTCCAGCCGGTGATCGATTCTCAGGTCGATATGGATGCGCCGGGCTCCCATCCTGACCAGTGTCTCGTCGGCGCGGCCAATGACCTCGAACAGCGCGTTCAGGTCGGGAGTTTCGATGGTCGTGGACATCCCGCCGGTCACGCTCCGCTGGCCCGAAGCCTCGATGATGCGGATGACTTCCTTCACATAGCGGCTGACCGAGGAACCTTCGCTTGTCGGAAAAACGGCCAATTCGGCGATGATCATAGCAAACTCCTTACCTTGATTAAAAAATTGACATCTTTCGAATCAGAGTGATAATCTACATTTATGTTAGCGGGGGGATATTTACATGCCATACTTTCCGTCATTCTTTCGCGACGCATCTGTTGGAAGGACGCACTCTGATGCTATTATGGAGGATTTTATGCCGATCCTTATAAGACATCATGATAATAACATCAACTTGCCGGGAGAGGTCAAGGGACAAGCCTTCGGCTCGCCACTCGCCCGTGGCTTGTATCCACGGGCGAGTACGGCGGAAGTGGACCCCCGGGCAAAGCCCGGGGCCCCGGCCGCCGTTGAAATTACTGCATTTAGGCCTGAAAGGATACCGGATTCTCCGGCGTCTTATACGGCACTTAATGCCATCTTTGGATTTTTAAATGGATCCATATAAACATTGTTGGGCACCGGAGGCAAGGTCTGTGACTACCGTCAGCATCGCAGGTATTGACCTGTCCGGGCCTTCGAATGTCGCCGGCACGTGCGTGGTCGTGCTGCGCTGCCGCGAGGACTCGGCCGTTTTCATGCAGCACCTTCCGGTAGCCGGCGACTCTGAGATCTTCGACCTCATCACAGAACTCGCGCGCGACACTCCAGTTGTCGCAGGCCTTGACGCACCATTGTCGTATCAACCCGGTGGGGGGCTCCGTCAGCGCGATCGCTCACTTCGGGAACGCATTGTGAAGCGCGGTATGCGGCATGGCTCCGTCATGCCACCAACGTTCAATCGCATGGCGTACCTCACACTGCGTGGTCTGGGTGTCGCGCGGCTCCTTAGCACGCTCGATCCGGGGCGGGTACAGACCATTGAGGTCCACCCGGGAGCCACCTTCTGCCTTCGGGGAGCTCCTCTGGCATCGGTGCTGGCGTTCAAGAAGAAATCAGAGCATCGCGCATTGCTGCTGGAGTGGCTCTCCACTCAGGGTATCGAATCGCTTCCACGCACCGAACCAAGCGATCACTTCGTAGCTGCCTCAGGCGCGGCACTTGCAGCATGGGAGTGGTCGCGGGGGCAATCTGTTTGGCTCGCACCGCCTGAACCACCGTTTCATCCGTTCGCTTTCGCATGCTAGGACCACCGGTGCCTAATAGCGCGCTCCAGCGGACTCGCTACGCTCGCCACTGAGCTTGGTTCCGTTAGGCCGCACTTGCAGCATAAGAGTTAGGATACTCAAATTGCACAAGTTGCAAAGGAGGTAAATGAGATGACTACAGACAAGCAGAAAGAAGCAGCGAAGGAAAACATCAAGAAAGCGCAACGGAGATGGCAGGAAATGACGCCTCGGGAACGCGCTTTAGCTCAGCCTGAAGGAAGAAAGCGAGCAAAACCAGGAACGAAAGGGGAAGGCGACTATTTCCGAATTGTTGTACGATCAAAGGAGGAATTCACCACGTTTCGCTACCATGATGTTGGTGAAAAGGGCCAT
>JAPKZI010000175.1 GCA_026393865.1 Candidatus Aminicenantota bacterium | reverse complement strand
GTTTAAACTCCGTCTGCGCGCCGGCGGGAGGCGGAGTCTGGGCCGTCTGGGCCAACGCCCCGCCGGCCAGAGCCATGCCCAGCCCAGCCGTCGCGGAAGTCTTTATGAATGTCCGACGCGTGACGCTCATTTCTTCATGTCCTTGTCGAAGGCGACGGCGGACGGCGAGAAATTGATCGACCGGACGTATTCGAGCGCTTCCGGGGCGCCGAACTCGCGGTCCATCCCGTTGTCCTCCCACTCGACGGACAGCGGCCCCTTGTAACCGATGGCGTTGAGCTCGCGGATGATCTCCTCGAAGTTCACGTCGCCGTGGCCGGGCGAGCGGAAGTTCCAGCCGCGCCTCAGGTCACCGAAGGGCAGGTGGGAACCGAGAATGCCGGCCTTGCCGTCGAGGGTCACGGCCGCGTCCTTCATGTGGACGTGATAGATGCGGTCGGCGAACTCGCGGATGAACAGATGCGGCTCGAGCCCCTGCCAGAGGAGATGGCTCGGGTCGAAGTTGAAACCGAGCGCCGCCCGCCGCTTGAACTTCTCGAGGAGGCGCTGGGCCGTGTAAAGGTCGAAGGCGATCTCGGTCGGATGGACCTCGAGGGCGAACTTCACCCCGTACCTGTCGAATTCATCAAGGACCGGCGTCCACAGCCTCTTGATCCTCTCGAAGCCCGCCTCGATCATCTTCTCGGACGTCGGAGGGAAGGAGTAGATGTATTTCCAGATGGGGGAGCCCATGAATCCGTTGACGACGGCACAGCCCATGGCCTTGGCCGCGCGCGCCGTCATCTTCATCTCCTCGACGGCCCATTTTCGGAGCTCGTCCGGTTTGCCCTTGACCCCGGCCGGGGCGAAGCCGTCGAGCCGCTCGTCGTAGACGTCGCCGACGCACTGGCCGGCGAGGTGCGCTCCGAGCGCCCAGCACTGGAGACCGTGCTTTTTCAAAATGATCTTTTTCTTTTTGACATAAGCGGGATTCGCCGCGGCCGCCCGGACGTCCATGTGATCGCCCCAACAGGCGATCTCAAGACCGTCGTAGCCCCATGCCCCCGCTTTTTTACAGATCTCCTCGAACGGCAGGTCCGCCCACTGGCCGGTGAATAAGGTTATCGGCTTGGCCATTCTTCTCTCCTTGTCGCCTTAAAACCTTAAAATCTCACCCAGACGGAGCCCTTCTTCGAGCTTTCGACGCATTTCTCGATGTATCTCACTCCGCGGACGCCGTCCAGGATGTTGGGAAAATCGAGGTCGTCCGCGGTCAACTTCTGACCGGCCTTTTTCTTGGCCAGGGCCGTGAGAAACGCGGCATAAATATTGGCGAAGGCTTCGAAGTAGCCTTCGGGGTGACCGGATGGGATGCGCGACAGGGCCTGGGCGCGCGGATGCATTTTATCCCGCCCGCGCGAAAGGCGGGCCGAGGGCTTGTCGATATAGCCCACCTTGCAGTAATTGCATTCCTCCTGGGCCCATTCGAGCGAAGCCTTGGTCCCGAAGATGCGGACGCGCAGGCCGTTGTCGTGGCCGACTGCGATCTGGGAGCTCCAGAACAGCCCTTTCGCGCCGCCTTTGTAATTGACCATGACCGAGGCGTTATCGTCGAGGAGGCGGCCATTGCCGAAGATGTCGAGCCGGGCGCAGAGCGATTCGATCTCAAGCCCCGTCAGGAAGGAGACCATGTTCTCGATGTGGCTGCCGATGTCGCCGACGCAGTTGGAGATCCCGGCCCGCTTCGGATCGGTCCGCCAGGCCGCCTGTTTTTGGCCGGTCTTTTCGAGCAGGGTGGCCAGCCAATCCTGCGGATATTCGGCGGCGACGAAGCGGATGCCGCCCAGCTCGCCGCGGGCGATCATCTCCCGCATGTGATAGACGATGGGATAGCCCCGGTAGGCGTAGTTCACGGCGACGAGAAGATCCTTTTTCGCGGCGAGCTTGCCCAGGGCTTTGGCGTCGCGGCCGCTCGTTGTCAGCGGTTTTTCGCAGACGACATGGAGCCCGTTCTCGAGGGCCCGGCGGGCGATGGGGAAGTGGGCGTCGTTCGGCGTGGTGATGACGACGAAATCGATCCCGTCCTTCCTTGTGGCCTCGGCCTCGATCATCTCGGCAGGGGTCTTATAGAGCCGGTTTTTGTCCAAGCCCCAGGAGGCGCCGGTCTCGAGGGTGTTACGGAAGGATCGCGAGAAACAGCCGGCGACGAGCTCGGCCTTGCCGTCCATGGCGATGGCCTTGCGGTGGACGCCGCCGATGAAGGCGCCCTTGCCGCCGCCGACCAGGCCGTATCTCAAGCGGGCGGCCTTGG
>JAPKZI010000016.1 GCA_026393865.1 Candidatus Aminicenantota bacterium | reverse complement strand
GCCGGGAGATAGAAACCCAGGTTGCCCGGCTTTCGGCCGAGCTGGACGACGGACTCCGTGCCGTGGACGTAGTCGATTTCCCGGGCGCCCTTGGCCTTGACAAAAAGATCGAGGCCGTTCTGGAGCGTGCCGACCGGAAGGTTGGTGTCGGGGAGGACGATTTCGGCGACGCTGAATCCGGCAGCCGAAATGAGCCCGACCTTATGCGCGCTACCCGTCTGGCGGTCCACCGCCGCCTTCATCTCTTCGGGGCCGGCGGCGGGCGTTGTGCGGCACTTACCCGGGTCAGCCTTGTTCATTTCGGCGACGAAGTCCATCCCCGAGGCGAGATCGAAGAGAACGCGATGGATGGGTTCGAAGACCAAGGCCGCGTCGTGGAGGTTGACGAGCTCGACGAGGGCGTAGCGCAGCGGCGAGCGCCGGATCGCGGCCATGTCCGCGGCGCGCTCTTTGGCCTTCTCCCAAATGGTCTTGGCCGTGGCCAGAGAATGGTTCCCGTCGCCCATGGCGTAGAGAAGGACGGGAGTGCCGGGCTTGAGACCGTACTTGCGGACGAAGCCGTTGGGATCCCCCAACGCCCCGAGGCCGTCGAGAACTCCTTTTTCCAAGCCGGGATCTTCGACTCGAAAGCCCGCCAACCGGCCTGAGCCCAGCATCAGCTCGAAATCGTAGAGTTTACGGAGCGTTTTCTTGTTCGCCGTCAGGGGGCCGATGACCGAATCGGCCGGGTCGTCGATGAGGACCATGATGTGGGGGCTCTCGATGGGCGCGCCCTCGCGGATCTTGACGCGCGGCGGAATCCTCTCGAGGATGGTCCCTTCCGTGGCCCGGATGAGGCTGGTCGATCCCTTGCGGAAATCATACCGGTCGAGGTCGAGACAGGCCATAAGCCCTCTCCGGGTGTGCCCGGAGACCGTTCGTTCGACGTAGACGAATCCTTCGTTCTCCACGAAGAGGTCTTGGGCCAGGTAGCGATCCATGGATTCCCGGATGCGGGCGATTCGCGCTTCCGGGTTCTTATCGTTGAGATAGACCTCGGGATAGATGATGTGGAGCGTCGAGGGGGCGTCGCCGACGAGATCGGCCGCTTTCCGCCAATACTCGGGCTCGGACGTGTACTGATCGCAGGCGATGGCCGCCCATTTCGTCAGGTCCACGCCTTCCTTCGGAAGAAGGACGTCCGGAATGCCGAGACAGATGGAATCAAAAGTGCGCATGAATACATCCTTTCAAGATATGATCATCCCCCCTCGCCCCCATTTTTCGTCCTGTCTATCATTCATAGTAAATGAGTTTCGGATCGGCTTTGGACGGGTCACGGAGGAAAGCTCCCGTGCCTTTTTTGATGACCTCATCATATTTAGGCACGTTCCGGAGCGCCACCGCTTTGTCTGCGTGGTCCTGCGACCAGACGTCGAGAACCTGAAGGATGGTCGAGCAGTGCCGCCCGACGCGGACGTCGATCGGCCAGCCTTTCTCGTCGATCTTTTCGAAGAGCAGGCCGCGCTTGCCGGCCCGGACGACGAACTCGTCCTTGCCTTCGAGGAGAAGCTTTTCGTCCGTCCGTCCGCGCGTCGCGTCGAGAAACGGCTCGGGCGTCTCGAAGAGCAGGGGGACGGCGTTGGTGTGGTCGCCGATCTCGCGATGCGACAGCCCGTGCAGTTCCAGAGGCGATTTCTCCATCCCCATCTTGAACTCCTCGTCGGAGAGGACCATGGAGGCCATGGCCGCGACGTCCAGTCCCTTCTGATGGGAGACGATGGTGCTGATGACGGGATATTGGAGCTCGGCCTCATGGAGATCGATGACGATGTCGACGTTTTCTTTCTTGATCAACTCGACCAGGGCGTAGCACGTCTTCTCGGTGAGCGTGCCGTTGGCCCGGCCGGGCCAGGTCCGGTTGAGGTTGCGGATGTCCATGTAGGCCAGGTTCTGGCGCGTCGGATAATGGATATAGACCTCGGGGTCGGGCCACTGGTCCAGGGGATTCGCCCACCGGTCGCCCATCCGGAACGTCTGGCCGCCCCAATCGGTCTTGATCGTGTAGCTGGCCGGGTAGGCGCCGCTCGGCCGGGTCACGGTCGTCGCGCTCCGGTTGGCCGAGTTCACCACGAAGATACGGCCTTGCTCCAGGGTCGCGTTCTCGGTCAAGATCCAGGTCGTCAGCCGGGCCGCCGGCTCTTCGGGATGCGACCCGCCGAGGACGAGGAGCGCCCCTCCTTTTTTCGCTCCTTCGAGGACGTAGACGTTCGCGTCGTTGGCGCTGCCCTTGATGGCCGGAAAATATTCGCTGAGCTTTTTGACCTGGGTGACGCCCGGACCGATGACGACGGGTTCTTTAAGATGGCGGCTCTTATAAAAACTCAGCCCCGAGAACACGAGGAGGATGAGACCGAGGGTGATGATGATGGTTTTACGAATCATGTGAGTCCTCTTCAAATCCCCCCTCACCCCCCTTTTCTAAAGGGGGGAAGGGGGGGATTATTCCATTATTTAAGTCTCAGCAATCTCAACAGGAAGGGGAGAAGGACGATCACGTACAGGACCTCCTCCTGCCATTTCTTGCTTTTGAGAAGATTCCAGCCCATCAGGAAGACCACGAAGGCCACCAGGAGGTAATAAAGGATGGTAATGATCATCGCCGTCTCCTCTTAAAAAACGGTCAAGAAGGCCAGCTTCTTGCTGAAGATGACCATCAGCGTCCCGACGAGGATGATGAGGACCGCCGGGATGATGCAGTATTTTAGGAACGTCGAGTATCTCTCTTTCATACCGACGGTCTCGACGGTCAGCCGGCCGATGATGGCCGTCGGCGGGATCGCGTCCCCGAGCGGCCAGATGACGCTCATGCCCGCCAGGGCGATCACGGGATTGAGATTCATCGTGTTAAAGAGGAGGACAAGCGGCACGCCGAGCACCGGCGCCGCCCCCCACATCAACACGGATTCGGACACGGGGAGCGTCAGGAAAAGGGTCAGGATGACGACCATGGCCGGGAGAGTGACGACGGTCACCGAGATCAGGCCGCGCACGCCGGTCAGGGTCATGATCTGGACCAGGACCCCGACGCAGGTCAGCGTCCCGATGAGGGGGAGGAGCTGGTGGACGGTCCGTCGCGAGACGTCCAGAAAGTCGATGTGGACGGGCGACAGGAGGAGGGTGATGGCCGCGGCGAAGGCGAAGACGAGGGGCAAGCCCATGATCGGAAAATCGAAGGGCCAGATCCGGCCGGCGATGACCAGGGCGAAAAAGACGAGAAAGGGGAGGACGATCTTCAGCCAATTCATCCTGGCCGGCGGTTCGGGAAGCTCTTTCAAGGCTTGCTCCAGGTCTACGGGCTTGGACTTCCAGCCCAGGATGAAGATCGTCAGCAGGGCCAGCACGAGACAAGGGATCATGAGAGGCAAGAAGAATCCGACGTAGGGCATATTGACGCCGGCCGCCGTGAGCATGGCCCACAGGCTGACCGGCGGGGCCGCGGCGCTCAGCCCGGCGATGACGAAGACGATGGCCGCGGCCTTGGGCTTGGGGATGCCCATATAGCCGAGGACGGTCGCGACCATGCCTCCGACGATGAGGACGGTCACGCTGCCGGCCCCCGTCAGCATTCCGGGGATGAGCATGAGCACGGCCAGCATGATGAAGAGGAGGAATTTGTGCTTGTGGAATCTCTTGAGGATGCGCCGGACGACGAAGGCCACCCCGCCGGATTCCTTGAGCAGGTTCATGAACAGGGTCGCGGTGATGAAGATGAGGCAGATATCGAGGTAGGTGAAGGCCCCCTCCGCGATGTGGCGGGCCGGGAGGCCTGCCCCGCCGACGAGTCCGCCGACGAGGGCGGCGGCGAGCATGGAAAGCTCGGTCGATATCTTGAAGATCTTGGCCGCGATGTAGGCCGCGACCATAGCCGCCAGGATGATCGTCGCCGAGGTCGTCATGCTCATGGGCCGTCGCTCCTTATTATTTTTAGGTACACATACCGTATGTGTACCTACCCGAATAACTCTAGTTGAATTCCCCCTTTTTTTCAATTGGGAGGCATGGCGGAGAAGGGGCCCGAAGACCGGCCGAGGACTATTCAGTAAAGCACGTAGGCTTCGCCCTTGTCCAGGATGTGCTTGTCGATCCAGGCGGTCATCAGGTCCCGCCGCTTGAGCGTGTCGGCGATCTCCTCGTCCGTTAAATATTCGCCGACGTTGTCCCTGATCGCGGGGGCGGTCAGAGCGCGCAGGATCTCGACGAATTTCCGGGGAAGCTGGTCCATGATGAAAGACCGGCTCACTCTGTTCGTCTCGTCGTAGAGGAGTTTTGTCGTGAAATCCGGACCTTTCCTGAACGATCGGGAATGATCGATCAGGATCATCCGCCAGTCCTCGGTGATCAGATAGTTCTTGCCGTGGCGGTCGGCATTGGCGATCAGATTGTCGAAGGCGCGCTGGAGGCACATGGCCCGGAGAAACGAACGGACGTAGTTCGGAGGCGGCTGCCTTTCTTCATTGACGATCGTAAAGTAGTCCTTCCAGGACACGACCCATAATTGGCACGAGCCTTTTTTCCCCAGGCGTTCCTTTTCCACGGTCGGAGGGACCATGTTCAATCCCAAATGCTTGCTTAGTCGGTACGTGGCGATCTCCGCTTTCCAGCTTTCCATATAGCCCTTCATCCGGCCGATGGCGTCCTTCCAGATGGCCTGTTGTTTGACTCCGTCCTTTTCCAAGGTTAAAACCCAGGGCCGGGTGACGCCCTCGCTTTCCTTCATCTGATATTCGCCGACGATTATCGCTGTCCGCAGGAACTCCTCCCACTTGGCCTGGTCCGGGATCTCTTCGGGCTTGAATTGGGCGCTGGAGGCGAGGCCAAGCCATAACGGACCGGCTAAGAAAACGGCAAGAACGGCTTTTCTCAAGTTCCCCTTCTCTCCAGCGGCCAAGGTCCCTCCGATGATAAACTTCCACTATATAAGGTAACTCCGGACGAGGCAGACGTCAACTCCGCATTTGTTGACGTGGACCGAATATTCCGGAATTCGGAATATGTTCTAAAATGAACGTCTATTTACATATTTCTCCGTTCCTATAAAATAAAGCGCTTAGGAGGACCCATGAAAAAGACTATCTTCGTTTTGATCCTGATATGCGGCGCCGCTCATTTTGGGGCCGCCCAGCCGGCGGAAGGCGTTCCGAAGACGATCCTGCCGCTCGCCCTCCTCCAGGAGATCATCAACGAAACCTCCGGGGATCTGGCCCTCCAGAACGAGATCCTCATCGCCGGCGTCAACCGCAACCGGCCGCCCGATGAATATCTCAAAGGATACTGGGACGCCGCTTTCATCCTGGCCAAGCTCAAGGAGTACGGCCTCAAGGAATCGCAGATCATCGACCTGCCCGCGCGCGGGCCGCTGACCTGGGACGCGGAGATGGGCGAATTGTGGATCATGAAGCCCAACAAACGCAAGATCGCCGACCTCAAGGAGATCGCGGCCTCGCTCTGCTCGGGGAGCACGACCACGGACGTGACGGCCGAGCTTGTCTACGTCGGTCCCGGCAATCGCGACTCTTTCTACGAAGGAAAGGACGTCAAGGGCAAGATCGTTCTGGTCAACGGCTCGCCCGGCGGAGCGCAGCAGCTCGCCGTCGAAAAATTCGGCGCCCTGGGCCTCATCGCCTACGCCTCGAGCCATCCGGAATTCGACCCCGACGAGGTCGGCTGGAACTCCGTCCGGAGCTCCGAGAGCATGAAAAAGACGTTCGGGTTCATGATCTCGACGCGCCTGGGCAACGACCTCCGGGACCAGTTGGAGCGCGGGGCGAAGATCGAAGTGCGGGCCGTGGCCAAGGCCCAGATGGTTCCCTACAAGGAGCAGATGGTCGAGGGTTTGATCAAAGGAAAGGACTTCCCCAACGAAGAGCTCGTTTTCACGGCCCATCTGTATGAAGGTTTCGCCAAGCAGGGCGCGAACGACGACATCTCCGGCTGCGCGGCGATCCTCGAGACCGCCCGGACGCTCCAGAAGCTCATGGACGACGGCAAGATCCCGCCGCTCAAGCGATCGGTCCGCTTCCTCTTCGTTCCCGAAATCTCGGGGACGCAAGCCTACCTCCGGAAATATCCGGACATAGCCGCCCGCTTCTTCGCCGACATCAACGAGGACATGGTCGGCGAGGGGCTGATCAAGAACCAAAGCATGATGGAGCTCATCCAGACGCCGGCTTCCCTCCCGACTTATCTCAACGACGTCATGCGGGACCTCTTCGAATGGGTGGGCACGACTCAGCGCAACAACGAGCGCAGCGAGGCTTACCTGCCGATCTGGTCGCCGACCGGTTCGCGCGATCCCTTTTATTATGTCATCGACCCCTATTCCGGCGGCAGCGACCACGTCGTTTTCGCCGACAGCGGCATCCGCGTCCCGGCGGTGATGCTCATCGTCTGGCCCGACCAGTGGTATCACTCGAGCGGCGACCTGCCGGACAAATCCGACTCGACCCAGCTCAAGCGGGTCGCGTTCATCGGGGCGGCCGCGGCCGTTTTTCTGGCCGGCGGCGGCCCCGCGGAGGCCGAGCGCTTGATCACGGCGGTCTCGGCGCGGTCATCGGACCGCTTGACCCAGGAGCTTCTCCGGGCCGAAAACCGGGTCAACGGCGCCGAGCCGGCCAAACTCCATGAGGTTTACAAAGAAGCGGACAATATCATCTTTCAAGCGTTCCTCAGAGAAGAAGAGACGCTGGCTTCGACACGGTTCTTCATCAAGAATGACGCCGGCCTCGAGGGCCTTCTGAACAGCAAGATCAGGACGGTCCAAGCCATGAATCCGGCTTTTGCCCGCGAGCTCGAACAAGTTTACCGGAGCCGCTGCCTGAAAGAGAAATTGACGCCCGGGAGGATCGTTTTGACCGCGGAGGAGATCCGGCTTGGCAAGCTCGTTCCGGTCAAAACGGAGAAGATGAAAGGCCTGTTCGATTCCGTGGGATTCGCCGCCGCTCGCCGGGAGATGAAGGACGCGCCGGTCTCCGCGCTCGGGCGGAGCGAGGCCGAGGTCAGGAATTTCATCGATGGGAAACGAAGCGTCCTCCGGATCCGGAACGCCGTCTCGGCCGTCGCCGCCCCGGTCCAGCTCAAGGACGTCGAGAATTATCTCAAAGTCCTGGAGAAAGCGGGATTCGTGACGCTCAAACAGCGATAGAGGAGAGATCTCATCCATCCAGTCCGAGGTTGAATGAGATCCTTCGCTTCGCTCAGGATGACCGTTGATGTCGCATTGCGACATCAACGGTCATTTAAAGATCTTTTCCAGCGCGGCCACCATATCCATGTTCTTTTCGAACTCGACCAGGGGGATCTTTTTCGCCTGAGAGATGATCGTGAACCGGTTGTCCGAATTGCCCTCTTTCTTGACGAAAAGGATGTCGGATTTCGGCGCGACCGTGTCGATGCTCTGCTCGTCCGTCGTATCCCCGGCTTCGGCTCCCTGCGCCCGCCGCTTCATGCCTTCGATGTGCGCGCCGATGACCGTGATCTTGGCCTTTCTTGCGGCGTCGATCAATTCCGCGGACCGTTTGAGCTCATCGTCGATCGAAATGCCGGCGGCCCCCATGCCTTTGAGGCTGGCGCCCATGGTGACGATCAGCGTTTTATAGCCTTTGACCTTGAGGTCGTTGACCGTAGCCAGCGGGACGACGTCGTAGACGACGCCGACCCGTTTGAGGATCGTGTTCAGGCTCGACGGCCCTTCGCTCTGGCCGCACGACGTCACCAGGATCGGGGGGGACGCCTTGGGGCTTTGGACAGTCTGAGCGCCGATCATGCCCGAGAAAGTGGCCGCCAGAAAGATGGCCATCGCCGCGAACAAAACCGACCGAATGATATTTTTCATGATGCCGCTCCTTTATCTCCGATGATGTTCCTAGGCCATCATCCTAATGAAAATGGCCGGGGAGGTCAAATTCCGAGCTTTTTGTCGTTGAAATATTCGGCGGCCTCGCATACCATGGTCCGGAACGCCCATGAGCACCTTCGGTCTGATCGGAACCATCACCTCGGATCACATTACGGACGATTCCGGCCCCCGATACCGGGGGCTCGGCGGGATCCTCTACCAAGCCGCCGTTTTATGCGGATTGAACGAGGATGTCTTTCTCCACGCAAATTGCGGCGAGGAACTTAGGGCCGATATCGAACCGCTCACTCGCGATTGGAAAACGCTCCGCAGGGACGGTTTGAATTTCGTGCCCGGGGCCGGAAATCGGGTCTTTCTTCATTATTCCGAGCGGTTCAAGGAACGCGAGGAGGTTCTCGAATCCCATGTCCCGCCGCTCGAACCGACCAGAATTCTGGGCACCCTTTCGAGCTTGGACATGCTCTTGATGGTCTTCAACTCGGGTTTCGATGTGACCCTGTCGGATTGGCGGAGCATCGTGGATCGAACGACGTGCCCCATCTGGCTCGATGTCCATTCGCTCGTTCTGGCCAAGAAGCTCCATGCTCACAGAGAATACATCTCCGTTCCCGAGTGGCGGGATTATGTGAGAGGCGTAAGCTATCTCCAGGCCAATCGCCAGGAGGTGGCCTCTCTCCTCGGGCACCCCGAGCGGTGGCCGGACGCTGAAGAGATCTCCGGATTCGTCCATGAGGCGTTCAAGATCGGCGTCCGGGCCGTGTTCGTGACCATGGGCAAAGAGGGGGTCCAGGCCGCGACGCCGCGCGAATCCCGGACCGTTCGCGCGCCCGCGGCGAACCGGGTCGTCGACACGACGGGCTGCGGCGACGTCTTCTGCGCGAAGACGATGCAGCTGCTCGCCCTCGACATCCCGGTCTTCGAAGCGGCCGAAGAGGGCGTCGAACTGGCGTCGCGGGCGGTCGGCTTGGCGGGCATCCGGGAGACTTATGATATGACCCGGCGAGGGGAGGGGATCTAAATCCAAAATTGCCGATCTAAAAAAGCCGCTACGCAACAAGCGCGTTTTATGCTATAATTCCAAGAAAATGGAACGGAGAGATTTTTTGGGGATCACTTATTTTTCCGATTATCTAAAACCTGCTCAGATCGTTCACGACCTCAAGGCCAAGGACAAGGTCCGGGCCATCGAGGAACTTCTCGACGTCCTGGCCAAAGAGAAGCGCATCTTGAACAAGAAAGTCATCCTGACCCGGCTCATCGACCGGGAGAACCTCATCTCCACAGCGCTCGGCGAAGGGGTGGCCGTGCCCCACGCCCGCGTCGACACCGGGGGGGAGATGGCCATCGCCGTCGGCCGGTCCGAAAAGGGGCTCGATTTCGACGCCCCGGACAAGAAAAAGGTCCACCTGATCATCCTGGTCGTCTGGAACCCTTCCCTTCCCGGGCTCTTCAATCACCTCTTCGCCGGACTGGCCCATTTCCTGCGGCGGGCCGATTTCCGGCAAAGGGCCTTCGAGGCCAAGGACAAGACCGAACTGCTTGACATCCTGTCCGAGATCGAGCTGAAGCTTCCCCACGAGGACAAGATCATCAGCCGGGCCGGCCTGTTGAAGAAGCTCCAGGAAATCGAGATGAAGAAACTGAAGGCGCCCAAAGCCCAGGTCAAAACGCTCCAAGCTCAGGCCAACCTCATCCGCGAAGAGCTCGACCAGGCTCTGTTGGCGCGTTTCGACAGGTTGATGGAGCGCTACGGATTCGCCGTGGCCGATGTCGAAGAGGGCGTCTGCCAGGGCTGCAACATCAACCTCTCCACCCAGATGAGCTCGGCGATCGAGGGGTCCAACGATATCTACGTCTGCGAGAACTGCGGCAAATACATCGTCGCCGCAAAGAAAAAGAAGAAATAGCTACTTGATCGTTTCCTTCACGAGAAGGGCGGGCTTCATCAGCTTGTAAACGGGGAAGCCCGCCGGCCCTCCGCCGAACCCGCCCGAGGCCAGATCCTTGTCGAAATAGTTCCAGACGATGAGACCGTCGTCGCTTTCCGGTTCGAGAAGATAGGCCGCGAGGTTGGCCAGCGGCTGGGCCGTCGTGACGAAGACCGTCCCTGCCTGGAATTCGACTTGGGCCCGCCCGTAATCCCCCTTGACTGTGTTCGTCCGGTGGCCCTGGTAGAGCCGCTCGGCGCCCTTGACCTCTTTCATTTTAAACTGATCGACTTCGAGCGTCGCCGGCTGGATCAGCCTCTCCACGAGCAGGCCGTGCTGGCGGAGCTTCTGAACGACCTCGGGGGCGGCTTTCGGGATGAGGTAGCCGGCCGGGAAGGGGACGGTCCGCTTGAAGAAGAAATCGGCGAAGTAGGGGATGACGTAGGCCTTTTTTTTATTGGTGGGTTTCAAACGAGGAGGCGGGCCAGGAGCTCCGGGAGGAACCGGCGCTCCCGCGGTCGGCGGCTTAACTCCGGCGGGCGGCGGGGAGGAGGCTTCCATCTCGAATCCCAGCACCGTGATGGGATTGGGCAGGGCCTTCAAATCGAATTCGACCCCGAAGACGTCGGTCGGCTTGGGAGCTTGGCCGCGGGCGGCCGTACGGGCGTCGGTCTCGGCGATCATCTTCAGAAGTTCATCGGCGTGGGCGTAGCAGTAGTCCAGGGTCCCGAAGAGGAGGGCGTAGTTGCCTGCCACGCGCGTCTTGAAATCGCCGTGGACGTAGTTCTCGTCCAGAATGCCCAGGCGGTTCCGCAGGCCGATGTAGTTGGTGACATAGCGCGGCTGGGGGTCGAGGGTCTCCCAGCCTTTTTCGGGCGCCCGCGAATCGCGGAATCCGCCGTAGCCCAGGGCCAGCGTCTTGTACTTGTCCTTCATGATCTTCTCGATCTCGGGCATCATTTTGGAGCGCTGAAATTCGATGAGCGCCTGGTCGCCGTTGGGATTGATCGGCCAGGAATAGGTGACGGTCTGCTCGTGGTACGCCCCGTCCGTCGTGTGGCAGTCTATGAGGAGGAGGGGGTCCCAGCGGTTGAGGACGTTCTGGACCAGCCCCGCGACCTCGTAGCTTTCGAGCTTGATGGCGTCGCGGTTGAGGTCGAGGTTCTGGCCGTTGGTCCGAATCCCGACGCCCTGTTCGGGGCCGGGCTGCTGACGCCGGTTATTCGGGTTGATCTTCTCATTGCCGTCGGCGTTGAAGATGGGCGCGACGAGGAGGACGAGCTTGTCGAGGTAGGGCGGCTTGGCCTGGAGCAGGATGTCGCGGACCATCATCAGGGAAGCTTCTTTGCCTTCGACTTCGCCGGCGTGAATGTTGGCCTGAATATAAATGACCGCTTTTTTTGAGGCGCGGGGTTCGATCGGGGACGCGGGAACGGGGTTGCCGATGATCAGGAGGGGTACGTCGCGGCCTTCCGCGCTGCGGCAGAGCGTCTCCACGCGCAGAAGGGGGCTCAGCTTTTGGACCTCGAGGATGAAGTTCATGACGTCGGCATACCGGGACGTGGCCGCGTAGTTGGTCGCCTCGGCCACGGTCAAGGGCTTGGTTTGGACGGGAGCTTGAGCCGGGGTCTGGGCCGGCTGGGAAAATATCGGCACGGCGAGGATGCCGACGCATAGAATGACGACGCAGGCGATGGTGATCCGGGATGGGCGCATGCACTCCTCCTGGCGATGACGATGGAAAAAAGAAGTCTATTGCAATCCGCGAGCGAGGTCAACATAATGAGATTGTCATGACGTTCAACGTGAGTTTCGAAAAGGAAGAGGCCCTCCGCCGGAAGATGGAGGAGCTCGGCATCCGGGAGGGCGATCTCATCGAGAAATTTGTCCGCTCGGGGGGGAAAGGCGGTCAGAACGTCAACAAGGTCGCGACCTGCGTTTATCTCAAACATGCGCCGACCGGAATCGAGGTCAAATGCCAGCAGGAAAGGTCCCAGGCTATGAACAGGTTCCTAGCGCGGCGGATCCTTGTGGACAAGATCGAGACGATGGTCCGGGGGAAGGAAAGCGCGGAACAGCAGAGGATCGAGAAGATCCGGAGGCAGAAGAGAAAACGCTCGAAGCGGGCCAAGGACAAGATGCTGGCCGATAAGCACAAACAGTCCGAGATCAAGCAGGGCCGTTCCTTCCGGCCGGACGTCGGCGACGATTGAAGAAAGCCCGCCGAGGTGAAATCCGTCAAGCCGCGGCCGGCGGCAGACGCGACGGCGGCGGGGGCCCCGGGCTTTGCAGTCCTCATTCGCGAAGCGAATGAGGGCGGGCTTGCCCGGGGGTCCTTTCCGCCGTACTCGCCCGTGGTTAAAAGCCACGGGCGAGTGGCGAGCCGAAGGCTCGTCCCTTGGCCGATATCGCCCGAAGGAAAAAATCGAGAGGAGGGCATTATGATGAAAAAAACGGCTCTTGCGATCGCCGCATTCCTGATTTATTGGCAAGGGACGGCGGTCGCGAGCTTCTCTTCCGGAGACACCCGCCCGGCGGTCCTGTCCATCCGGGAAAGGGCCGAGCTGGTTTATAAGATCACCCAGAAGCGGCTCGAAACTTTACTGCCCCGCATCATGAGAGAGACCGGATTCGACATGTGGATCATCACCTGCAACGAGGACAATCTCGACCCCATCTTCGAGACCATGATGCCCTACGAGAACTGGTGCCCGATCACCCAGATCCTGGTCATGTTCGACCGCGGCCCGGCTAAGGGGGTCGAGCGGCTGAACATCTCCCGGACCGATACCCAAGGGCTCTTCACCAATGTCTGGGACGCCGCCGCCTGGGACGCGAAAAAGGGCGAGAGCCAGTGGGACTGCCTGGCTCGTATCCTCCGCGAGCGCGCCCCGAAGCGGATCGGACTCAACGAAGGCGAGGTCCAGTGGGTCGCCGGCGGACTGACCAAAGTCCTCGAGCAGAGGCTCGTCGCGGCCATCGGCCCGACGTATGCGCCGCGCCTCGAATCGGCTGAGCCCTTGGCGACGCTTTGGGCCGAAACGCTCCTTGACGAAGAGATCGAGGTTATGGAGCGGGCCGCCGCCCTTTCCCACGCGATCATCGCCGAGATGTTCTCGAGCGCCGTCGTCACTCCGGGCCAGACGACCTCGGACGATCTTCGCTACTTCTACTGGCAGAAGGTGGCCGACTTGGGACTCAAGGTCTCTTTCAGCCCGTTCGTCTCGATCCGCGGCCGAAGCCCCGAGAACCGCGAGAAGTTCGGCAAGGACGACAAGGTCATCCGGCCCGGCGATCTCCTCCACTGCGACGTGGGGCTGAAATACATGCGCTGGAACAGCGATCACCAGGAGATGGCCTACGTTTTGCGGACGGGCGAGTCCGACGCTCCCGAGACCTTTAGAAAACAGATGGCTGAAGCGAACAGGCTCCAGGACGTCTATTGCGCCGAATTCAAGAGCGGGTTGACCGGGAACGAACTCTTGGGAAATATACTCAAAAAGGCCCGCGAGATGAGCATTCCGAATCCCCGGATCTACTCCCATTCCCTCGGGCTGTTCCTCCATGAGCCCGGGCCGCTGATCGGCCTGCCCTGGGAACAGGTGAACAACCCTGGTCGCGGCGATGTCAAGCTCGTCCCCATGAGCTGCTTCACCGCCGAAATGAGCGTTACGGGACCGGTCCCGGAATGGGGCGGCCAGGACTTCCGCCTGCCCCTCGAACAGGATGTCGTTTTCACCGGCGAAAGGGCCCTCTTTCTCGACGGCCGGCAGACCCGTTTTCACCTGATCAAGTAAATCGTTTCAATAGCTCAGGCCGCTGCCGATCGGACACTTCTCGCTGACCTTGACCGGGAGCTTTCCGGACGGTTTGATCTCCCCCTTGAGCATCTTCACGAACGTCTCGAAATAGACCGCCTGATTGCCGAACCAGCCCCGCTCGCCGTAGCCGACGAGGAACGCGGAAACTTCCGGGATCTTTCTGACTAGATGGGGATTCCCATAGGCCATGGCCACGACTCCCTTTGGCTTCGCGGCGATGACCTTCTGGATGAAAGCCAGGTCCGCTTCCCGGAAGGGCGCCGCGTCGCCGAGCCTGTTCCTCGGAACGAAAAGCGACAGGATGACCAGATCGGCTCCGGAGACCGCCTTCCAAGCTCTGTCATAAACTGAGGGATCGAGGTCCGGACGGAAGGTGAAGCTCTGGATCCCGGGAAAGGCCGCGGCCAGTTTGGCCGCAAGGGCCGACGGCGAGGGATCGCCCTCGGATTTCTGGATGTTGATGTTGACGATCTTGGCCAGGCGGCCCGGGGCTACGGGCAATATACCGTTGTTCTTGAGAAGCGTCAGCGACCGGTCGGCCGCTTCCTGGACGATGACCGCATGGGCCGGAGTCCCGACGAACTCGCCCACCCTGGATTCATCGACGAACCGGTTCTTATGAAGTCCCAGCCGGGCCTTAAGGGTGAGGAGCTTCCGGACGGCGTCGTCGATCCGGCCTTCGCTGATCCGGCCGGACTTGACCGCGGCCGCAAGGGCGGCGATGGTCGCGGCCGGGTCCTTCGGCTTGAGGATGATGTCATGGCCGGCTTCGAAAGCCTTGACGGCCACCTCCTCGGCCCCGAACCGTTTGACGACGTTGTCATACCAAAGGTCGTCGGTCGTTAAGAGACCTTTGAAACCCAGCTTATCCCGGATCCACCCCGAAGCGAGCTTTTTCTCGACGCTCGCCGGAAGTTTCGATCCGCCGGTGACCGAGGGCACGGCGATATGCTCGCTCATGATGAAGTCGACGCCCGCGTCGACGGCGTGTTTGAAGGCCGCGGACTCCTGCGTTTCGAACGATTCCGCCGGCTTGTTGATCCAGCTCCAGTCGGGCGTCTCGGGCATCCTTTCGACGTCGCCGCGGCCCGGGAAGTGTTTGGCCGTGGTCAGCATGCCGTTGTCATGGAATCCCCGGACGTACGCCCGGACCATCCGGCCGAGAAGGTCGAGGTCGCCGCCGAAGGAGCGGACGCCCTCGGCGGGGTTCTCCGGCCGCCAGGCGATGTCGACCACCGGCGTATAGGTCATATGGATGCCCATGGCCCGGCCTTCGACCGCGGCCGCCGAAGCCGCCCTATAGACGAGGTCTTCCGAGCCGGCCGCGGAAAAGGCCATATTGGCCGGGAACTCGCTCGCTCCGGTCACCTGCTGGCCCGGTCCGCCCTCGAAGTCGGCGGCCATGGGATGGGGATCCGGGCTTCCTTCTGGAGGCGATTCAGAAGGTGGGCCACGTCGCGCGGCGTTCCGCCATAAAAGACGAACATGCCCAGTCCGTGGTCCCGGGCCAGCTTGATCCATTGCTGCATCCTGGGATCGTCGTCGGCGATGTATCCGCCGACGAGGTCCGAACAGATGATCTGGCCGATCTTCTTTTCTAATGGCAGGCCGGCCAGGGTTTTATCCGCCCAGGCCGAGGCTTCCGCGGACGAAGACGGAACGAAGGGCAGGGGTGCTTTCTCGGATGCCGAGTCCGGCGTTCCGGACGGGTTCTCGCGTCCTTTGTCCGAGCAGGAAGAAAAAGATAGAACGGCGATGAGGCCGATGAAGATGCTGTATATAGCGGCGGATCGACGGCGGCCGGGGCCCCGGGCTTTGCCCGGGGGTCTGCTTCCGCCGTACTCGCCCGTGGATACAAACCACGGGGGAGTGGCGAGCCGAAGGCTCGTCCCTTGACCGAACTTCATGGATTCCTCCTTCGTCCTATTCCGCCAGGGCGACCAGCGCGTGAAGCAGCAGGTTCGCCCCTTTTTCCAGGTCCTCCCAGCGAATGGCCTCTTGAGGAGAATGGCTCACGCCGTCCGGGCTGGGGATGAAGATCATCCCCACGTCCGTTTTGGCGGCGAGGATCTGGGCGTCGTGTCCCGCTCCGCTCGGCAGGGGCAGATAGGGATAGCCGAGCTTATCGCATTCGCTTCTGAGGACGTTCAGGATACGCGGCGGGATGGTGACGGGCTCGGTCCGGTCGATGAGCTTGGAAGCGAAGCTCAGCCCGCGCGTGGCGGCGATGTCGTCGGCCAAGGAGAAGAGCTCACGCTCGAGGGCCTCGAGCGTCTCCTTGGCGTGGCTCCGGAATTCATAGGAGAAATCGGCCTGTCCGGGGACGATGCTGAACGCGCCGGGCAGAACCTGGACCTTGCCGATCGTGACCATGCTTCCGTAGTGGTGCGTGGCGACGTGTTGAGTGCTCTTCAAGGCGAAGTCGGCCAGGCCGAGGAAGGCGTCCCGCCGGAGCTCGAGCGGCGTCGTGCCGGCATGTCCGGCGGTGCCGCTGAACGAGCACCATCGGTAATGCTTGCCGGCGATGCTGGTGACTATGCCCACCGGGATGTCCTCGCTCTCCAGCACGGGCCCCTGCTCGATATGAAGCTCGAGGTAGGCCTCGAGCTCAGGGGCCGTCGTGCGGGCCTCGAGAATGCCGTCGATCGTGAAGTCCGTCCCCTTGAGGATGTCTTTGAGCGGCCGGCCGATCTGGGTCCGCCCTTTCTCCAACAGCTCCTTGTCGAGACGGCCGGTGAAAGCGCGGCTTCCGAGAAAATCCCCGACCAGGTTGCCTTCCTCGTCGGTGAACGCCGCCACTTCGACCGGCCGGGAGATCCCGGTTCCGCTTTCCTTGATCGTCCGCAGGCACTCCAAGCCGGCGAGCACGCCGACCGAGCCGTCGAACATCCCGGCGTTGATGACGGTATCGATATGCGAGCCGACCATGACCGTCCTTCCGGCGCCGTCCTTCCGGCCGAAGATGTTTCCCGCGCCGTCGAGGCGATAGGTCAGGCCGGCGTCCTCGATCCTTTGTTTGAGCCAGGCCCGCGCTTCGAGATCAGCTCGGCTGAAGGATGGCCGGGTGACGCCGCCGTTCGGATCGCGGCCGATCCGGCCGAGGTCTTCCAGGTCGGTTCTCAGACGGTCGAGGTTGATCTTGAGGTTCATTCTTTTTCTCGCCTCGGGGGACACCATGCTACGTCCCCCTTTTTATATAAAGGGGGACGTAGCATGGTGTCCCCATTTATCTTAAGAGCGCGACCATCTCCCGGACCGCCTCCGAGATCCCGACGACAGCCGACCGGGCGACGATGGAGAAGCCGATGCTCAGCTCGGTGATCATGGGGATCGCGACGACCGGGTGGACATTGTGATAGTCGAGGCCGTGTCCGGCCGTGACCTCGAGGCCCAGCTTGTGCCCGAATTCCGCGGCCTTGACGACGTCGATCAGCGCCCTTTCCCGGGCCTTTCCCGGCTTCAGGTCGGCATATGTCCCCGTGTGGATCTCGATCTGCGGGACCCCGAGCCCGGCGCAGGCTTCGATCTGTTTGAGGTCCGGATCGACGAAAATGCTTAGCCGGATCTTGCCCTTTTCCAGTTCTTTGATGAACGGGGCCAGCGCTTTCCGGTTGGCGGCGACGTCCAAACCGCCGGTCGTCGTCAATTCCTCGGGCTTTTCCGGGACCAGGCAGACGACGTCCGGCCCGATCTCGAGGGCGGCCTTTTTCAGGTCCGAGGTCGCGGCCATCTCCAGGGTCAACTTGGTCTTGATGACCTCCCGGATGAGGCGAAGATCACGCTCTTTGATGTGGCGGCGGTCGCTCCGCAGGTGGGCGGTGATCCCGGCCGCGCCGGCCTGTTCGGCGAGGAGCGCGATCAGGGCGGGCTCGGGTTCCGCCGCCCGCCGCGCCTCGCGCAGGGTGGCGAAATGGTCGACGTTGACGGAAAGTCTCATGGCGGTCTCCTTTTATCTTACGAGCCCAGGTTCTTCGAGATGGCCTCGGCGATCTCCTGGGCGTAGCTCTGGATGAGGTTCAGGTCTTCGCCTTCAATCATGACCCGGGCCAGCGGTTCGGTTCCGGAATAGCGCACGTCGAGCCGGCCGCGGTCCTTCAGGAGTTTTCCGACCTTGGCGATCACGGCCGTGATCTCGGGGATCTCCTGGAAATCGACCTTCTCGCGCACGGGGATGTTCAACAGAAGCTGGGGAAATTCGACGAGACCCCGGGTCAGACGGGACAGGGCCGAGTTTTTCGCGGCCAGGACTTCGAGCATTTTGAGGCTGGTCAGGATGCCGTCTCCGGTCGGGCATTCGTCGAGAAAGATGGTGTGGCCGGACCGCTCGCCGCCCAGATTGGACCGGATCTCGAGCATCTTGTCCAGGACGTACTTGTCCCCGACCTTGGTCCGGACGAGGGTCAGGCCCATCTTTTGGAGGGCCAGTTCAAGGCCCATGTTGCTCATGGTCGTCGCGACGATGGAACCGGACTTGAGCCGGCGTTTCTCTTTCATGTAGCGGGCGATGACGAAAAGCGTATGGTCGCCGTTCAGGACGCGGCCTTTTTCGTCGATCCAGATGGCCCGGTCGGCATCGCCGTCGTAAGCGATGCCGATATCGGCCTTGACCTCGACCACCGTCCGGGCCAGGCTCTGGGGATGCAGGGAGCCGCAGCCGGCGTTGATGTTCTTTCCGTCGGGCGCGCGGTGGATGGCGACGACGTGGAAGCCCAGCTCATTCAGGACCTCCGGCGCCACGGCCGAGCTCGCTCCGTTGGCGCAATCGAGGACGACCTTCAGTCTCTTCGGCCGTCCCGCCTGAGCCAGCCGGCCTTTCAGGAATTTTTTATAATCATCGAGATAGCGGCCGTCCGCGCGGACCCTGGCCATTTTTTCCGGAACGGCTCCTCCAAGGCGCGGGATGGCTTTTTCGAGGCGCTTCTCCCAGTCGTCCGAGATCTTAAGCCCGGCGGAGGAAAAGATCTTGATGCCGTTGTCCTGGAAGGGATTGTGCGAAGCGGAAATCACGATGCCGGCCGAGAAAAGGTGCGTCTGAGTCAAATAGGAAATGCTCGAGGTCGGGATGACGCCGGCTGCGGCCGCCCTCCCCCCGCCGTCGCGGATGCCGCGGATGAGGGTCCGTTCCATCCAGCCGCCTGATTCCCGCGTGTCGCGGCCGATCAAGATCTTCGGGGGGAACCCCTCGTCGCGGAGAAGATCGACCAAGGCCGAGCCGAGGGCGTAGATCGAGGGCGGGTCGAGCGGATATATCCCGGCGACCGCGCGTATGCCGTCCGTTCCGAACAGTTGCTTCATTGTTGATCCCTGGCTTTCAAAATATATGTGGTCCCGTTTGATTTACTTCGCGGCGAGAAAGACCTTGACCTTGGCCTTAGTCTGGGCCGTCGTGAAGCGGAGGTCCGGCTTGGGCAGGATGAGGTCGGCCTCGAACTCGGCGTCCTGGGCCAGGTCGGTGATATCGATGGGGCTCGTCCGGATGACGTCTTTGGGCTTGATCTTGCTTTGAGGGCCCCTGACCAGGACCTTGGACGGGACGAGTTCGAGCCGGGCGATCTTGAGTCCCTCCTTGACCTTTCCGATCAGGGCCGGCGAAACGTCCATGAGGATCTCGACGCTCTTCTCGAGTTTCAAATGGACCTTGTTCGGCATGACCAGGACGACCTTGGCCTCGGGCGGGACGATGATCATGTCGGGATTCAGAGGGTAATCCTCCTGGTTGATAGTCGCCCTCTCCAAATTCAGGATGGCCCGGATGCCGGCCGGGGTGATCTGGCTCAAGAGCCGGTTGGGGGCGCGCAGGGTTACATCGATCGTCGCCTGGGGTTTTTCGACGATCTCGAAATCGGCCGACAGATTGCGCGTCTCAAGGGCCACGGGCATGGTTTTTTCGGAGAAGATCTTTTCCTCGGGGATGAGCATCAGCCAGAGCAGGAAAGCCAGGACCAGGGAAAGAAGCTTGAGGGGCCAGTTCCTGAGAATAAGGTTCTTGATGAACATGATCATTGTCGCAAATAATCGAGCAATCGTTCTTTCAGCCCGTCCGTGTCAGGGACGCCCTGCAGGACGCCTTTGGTCGCCAGGGAGATGACTCCGGTCTCTTCGGACACGACGATGATGGCCGCGTCCGTCTCCTGGGACAGTCCGATGGCGGCGAGATGCCGCGTCCGGGTCGTCAAACCCGTTTGCAAATGATGCGACGCCGGGAGGGGCAGGAGGCAGCCGGCGGCCTTGATGCTGCCGCCGCGGAGGATCACGGCGCCGTCGTGGAGGGGGGAATGGGGAAAGAAGAGGCTGACGAGCAGACTTTTGGAGATGACCGCGTCGATCTTCGTCCCCCGGTCGGCGAAGTTCTCGAGCGAAATCTCCTTCTCGATGGCGATCAGAGCTCCGATCTTCCTCTGGGACATGTACTCCACCGCCTGGAACAATTCCTCGATCTTCTCCTGGAAGGAGCGCAGGACGAGGGGTCTGCGGAACGAACGCGAGCCGATGCCGGTTAGGAACCGGCGGATCTCGCCCTGAAAGAGAATGATTACGGCGATGATCAGGTAGGTAACGAAGTTCCTGATCAGCCAGTTGGAGACGACCAACTTGGCCCAGAGCGAGGCGAGGAAGAGAAGACCGACGAAGCCCAGGCCGATGGCCATCTGGTAGGCGCGGGTCTCCTTGATCAGCAGGAAGACCGAATAGAGGATGAGGCTGACGATGAGGATGTCGGCGAGATCGGCGAGGGTGAAACGGGAGAGGGCGGTCGAGATGTTAGTGAACATAACCGGCCTTCTCCTGGTTCGGGGTCGTGTCCGCCGGCGCGTTGAGGATCGCTTCGGCGACCCGGATGGCCCGCTCAACGGCCTTGACGTCGTGGACGCGGAGGATGTGGCCGCCGCGAACGACGCCGATGACCGCCGCGGCGATCGTGCCCTCGAGCCTCTCCTCGGCCGGCGCGTCGAGAATCTTGCCGATGAAGGATTTTCGCGAGACGCCGAGGAGGATCGGGCGGCCGAGCCCGGACAGGGCCTCGAGCCCGTTCAGAAGGGCCAGGTTGTCTTCGAGGCGCTTGCCGAAGCCGATCCCCGGGTCGATGATGAGGTTGTTCTCGCTCAGGCCGTAGGCCCGGGCGATCTCAATTTTGTCCGCGAGGAACGACCGGATCTCCTCGACGACGTTCTTGTAGCGGGGATGGAGCTGCATGGTCTTCGGGATCCCCTTCATGTGCATCATGATGAAGCCGGCGTCCTTTTCGGCGGCCAGCAGGATGAGCCGCGGGTCGAGGCTGAAGGCGCTGATGTCGTTTATGATGTCCGCGCCCGCGTCCAGGGCGGCGGCGGCCACTTCGAGCTTTGAGGTGTCGACCGAGATCAGGCGGTTCGTCTCCCGGCGCAGTCCGGTCACGACCGGGACGACGCGCCGCCGCTCTTCCTCGGCCGGGATGGGATCAGAGCCCGGCCGGGTGCTTTCCCCGCCGATGTCGAGGATGTCCGCTCCCTCGGCGGCCAGGCGCAGCCCGTGTTCGACGGCCCTATCCGCATCGAGATACCGGCCTCCGTCGTAAAAGGAATCGGGAGTGACGTTGACGATCCCCATGAGCCAGGTCCGGCGGCCGAGGTGATGGGCCCTGCCTTTGACCTGGAAGACGGTTGTGTTCCTCACCTCACCTCTGACCGGTGTTCAGGCTTTGGCCGGTTCGGGTTGCTCCAATGGCGGAAGGGGCTTCGCGTCCTCGGTCGTCTTGGGCTCTGCCTTATCCCGGGGCGCCTTGGCTTTCTTGATCTTGACGATGGCGTTGATCTCGTCCGAGGTCATGACCTCTTTGTCGAGCAGGAACTTGGCGATCTTTTTCAGCTTGGCCTTGTGGGTTTCCAAAAGCTGCTGAGCCCGCTCGAAGTTCCGGGTGATGATCTTCTTGACCTCTTCGTCGATCATCTCGGATGTCTTCTCGCTGAAGTTCTTGTTCACGGCCAGGTCACGGCCGAGGAAAATGAGGTCGTCACGCTCGCCGAAGGTCAGCGGACCGAGGTCGGACATGCCCCACTGGCAGACCATCTTGCGGGCGATCTCGGTCGATTTTTCGAAGTCGTTGGCCGCGCCCGTCGTCGTCTTGCCGAGGAAGATGGTCTCGGCGATCCGCCCGGCCAAAAGGACCGACAGTTGGGCCTCGAGATAGTCCTTGCCGTAGGTGTAGCGGTCGTCAAGGGGGAGTTGCTGGGTGATGCCGAGGGCCATACCGCGAGGTATGATCGTTACCTTGTGGATCGGATCGGCCTCGGGGATGAGGGCCGCGACCAGGGCGTGGCCGGCTTCGTGGAAGGCCGTACTCCGTTTCTCATCTTCGCTGACGATCATGCTCTTGCGCTCGACGCCCATGAGGACCTTGTCCTTGGCGTATTCCATGTCCTTCATCGTGACCGAGGTTTGGCTTTGGCGAGCGCCGATCAAGGCCGCCTCGTTGACCATGTTGGCCAGGTCGGCTCCCGAGAATCCGGGAGTCGAGCGGGCTAACACTTTGAGGTCGACGTCCTTGTCGAGAGGGATCTTCCGGATATGGACCTTGAGGATCTCCTCACGGCCCTTGACGTCGGGCATGTTGACTATGACGCGGCGGTCGAACCGGCCGGGCCGGAGCAGAGCGCTGTCGAGGATATCGGGCCGGTTGGTGGCGGCGATGAGGATGATGCCCTCGTTCGAATCGAAGCCGTCCATTTCGACGAGGAGTTGGTTCAGCGTCTGCTCGCGCTCGTCGTGACCGCCACCCAGGCCGGCGCCCCGCTGGCGGCCGACGGCGTCGATCTCGTCGATGAAGATCAAGCAGGGGGCGTGCTTTTTGCCCTGCTCGAAGAGGTCCCGGACGCGCGAGGCGCCCACGCCGACGAACATTTCGACGAAGTCCGAGCCGCTGATGGAGAAGAAGGGGACGTCGGCCTCGCCGGCGACGGCCCGGGCGAGGAGGGTCTTGCCCGTTCCCGGCGCCCCGATGAGGATGGCCCCCTTGGGAATGCGGCCGCCCAGTTTCTGGAATTTCTGCGGCTCCTTGAGGAAGCCGACGATCTCCTGGAGTTCCTCCTTGGCCTCCTCCACGCCGGCGACGTCTTTGAATGTCATCTTTTTCGTCTGGGCGGAGAAGAGCTTAGCCCGGCTCTTCCCGAAGGACAGGGCTTTATTGCCGCCGGACTGCATTTGCCGCATGAAGAAAACCCAGAAGAGGATCAGGAGGATGATCGGGAACCAGGTGAACAGGTAGGAGTACCAGGGGTTCTTGTTGGCGTCCTTGACGTCGATATCGACCTTGTTGTCGCGGAGGATCTTGACCAGGTCGTTGAATTGCTGGGGAAGGACGGTCTTGAAGGCCGTCCCGTCCTTATAGGCGCCCTTGATCTCGGTCCCGGTGATGATCACGTTCTGGATCTTTTGCGACTCGGTGTCGTTGAGGAACTGGCTGAAGGTCACCTCGGACTTGATCAGATTGGGCGTCTGGAGAAGGCTCCAGAGCAGGATGATGATGGCCCCGGCGGCCACCCAAAAGGCGATATTTTTAACGGGTTTGACTTTTTTCGCGGGCATTTTTGTATCCTTTAATAGAGCCATTTTAACATTTTATTGGGGGATTGTGAAGGAAAAAACGGGATATTCTCAATTATTTTAGCGATTTTTCGGCTTTTTCCAGGATTATTCATTTTTCAATATGGGTGATACATACCGGTTATCCGTGAAAAGAAGGAGCCCTCCCCTAAAAACAGCCGGAATTCGGTATGTGTACCCCATTCTCTATTGACAATCCTCACCGCCTCATATAAACCTTATCCTTGATAAAAATGTTGCGACGCCGCGCATTTTTTCCGTTGGAAGGGGGTCCCGCGTGAATCTCCATTGGATCGATCTCGTGATCATCGTCGTCTATCTCCTGGCGGTCGCCTCGATCGGCTTCCTGGTCAAGAAGAGGGCGACAAAAAAGCTCGATTCCTATTACCTGGCCGACCGAAATATCCCCTGGTGGATGCTGGGGTTGTCGGGCTGCTCGAGCTATATCGACATCGGCGGGACGATGTCGATGATCGGAGCGATTTTTTATCTCGGCCTGAAATCGATGTGGGCCACCCATATCTTTTGGGGCTGGTTCATGATCTGTTTTTACATGGCCTTCCAGGCGAAATGGATCCGCCGCTCGGGCGTCATGACCTTCGCCGAATGGAACGAGACCCGCTTCGGCCCGGGGCGGGACACCGAAGCGGCCCGGTTGGCCGCGGCGATCTTCCTCCTCATCCTGATGATCTGCAACCTCATGTTCATCTCGGTCGGAACGGGCAAGTTCGCCGAGGAATTCTTGCCCCTTCCGCGTTGGGAGGCGACGCTCATCGTCCTCGGCGTCGTCGGCATATACGTCACCCTCGGCGGATTCTTCGGGGTCATCCTGACCGATGTCTTTCAGACGGTCCTCATCGCCATCGGGGCCGTGATCATGGCCGTCATGGTTTTCAAGAGACCGCCGGCGCTGTCGTTTATCGCCAAGGACCCGGGATGGTCGTCGCTCGCTCCCACTTGGACACTGTGGTCGGGATTCATGGGCGAAACGCCGGCCGCCTATCAGCATTTCAACCTCTTCGGACCGATCCTTATGGCCGGGTTCTTGTGGATGGTCTTCCGGCTGCTGGCCGGGCCGAATGTCTGGGATTTCCAGTTCTTCCTGACCGTGCGGACGCCTCGCGACGCCTCTCTCGCCGCGGGGATGTGGACCGTCGGATACAACCTGCGCTGGATCCTCGGCGTGTCCTTCATGGTCTTGGGGATCTTCTTCCTGGGATCGCAGGCCGGGTTCGACGCCGAAAAAATTATGCCCCTGGTCCTCCAGAAATTTCCGGTCGGGATGCGCGGATTCTTCATGGCCATCCTGCTCGCGGCCCTCATGTCCACGATCAGCGCCATGATCAACGTCACGAGCTCGGTCATCATCAACGACTTCATCAAGAGGTACTTCGCCAAGAACCTGACCCAGAAGAAGCTCGTCCGGCTTGGTCAGGCGGCCTCGGTCGCGGCCATCCTCGTCGGCTTCGTCTTCAGCCTGTCCTTCTCCAACATCGTCACGGCCTGGGAGATGATGGTCTTCGTCGTGGTCACGGTCATCCTCGTCCCGGCGACGCTGCGCTGGCATTATTGGCGGTTCAGCGCCAAGGCCTTCGTTTGGAGCATGGGCGTTTCGGCCGGGCTGATCACCCTGCGCCTTCTTTTGTTCAAGGGCCTCCATGCCGCTTCCTCGCTCGCCCTGGACGTCGCGCTCTGCCTCGTGACGACGGTGATCATCACCTTCCTCTGCAAGCCCACGGATCTGGATGTCCTGGTCAAATTTTATGCCCGGATCCGGCCGTTCGGGTTCTGGGGACCGGTCCGGCGCGAAGCCGTACGGAGGGGCCTCGTCCCGGCGGGCGATAAAATGCCGAGGATCGACCTCCTCAACGGTTTCATCACCGCCGTCTTTCAGTTCTCGCTGGCCCTCGTTCCGTTCTATGCCCTTCTCCGGAATTGGGCTCAGTTCGGCCTATGGGCTGCGGTCGCCGGCGCCGTGTCGGTCGTCCTCTATTTCACCTGGTATAAGAACCTGCCGAGAAGAGACGAAATCTAATAATCCCCCTCTATCCCCCTTTAGAAAAGGGGGAGAAGGGGGAAAATAAGAATAAAAAACATGATCAAACCCACCGTCCACCTCATCTGCAGCGCCCACCTCGACCCGGTCTGGCAGTGGCGCTGGGAGGAGGGCGCGGCCGAGGCGCTGGCGACGTTCCGGACGGCCGTCGAGATCCTGGGCGAGCATGACGGCCTCATCTTCAATCATAACGAGGCCGTTCTCTATCAATGGGTCGAGGAATACGATCCGGCTCTATTCAAGGAGATCCAAAAACTCGTCCGGGCCGGGAAATGGGCGATCAGCGGCGGCTGGTTCCTCCAGCCGGACGTCAACCTCCCCGGTCTTGAATCGCTCGTCCGTCAGATCGCGGAAGGCCGCCGCTACTTCCGGGAAAAATTCGGAGTCATCCCGCGGGTCGCCTACAATTTCGATTCGTTCGGCCACGGCGGGGGCTTGCCCCAGGTTCTCTCGCGCGCCGGCTACAAAATGTATGTCCATATGCGGCCGCAGGCCGCGGAGCTCGAGCTCCCCGCGGATCTCTATCGCTGGCGGGGTGTGGACGGTTCCGAGGTGTTGACTTATCGCATCGCCGTCGGCCTCTACCACACCGAGCGCGATAATATCGAGCAGCGACTGAAGGAAGGGAAGGCGCTGGCTTTGAAACTCGGCCGGGACGTTCCCGTTTTCTGGGGGATCGGTGACCACGGCGGGGGTGCGACGCGCGAGGACCTCAAAACGATCGACGCTTTCAGGGCCGCAGAGGACCGTGTCCGGATGATCCACAGCACCCCCGATCGGCTCTATGAAGCGCTGAAGGGTGCGGCGAAGAAAGCGCCAATCGTCGAAGGCGACCTGCAAAAAGTCTTCTCCGGTTGTTACACGTCGTTGTCCCGCCTGAAAAGGCAGGCTCAGCAAAGCCTTGGGCTTGTAGCTCAAACGGAGACGCTGCGGGCCGCGACTTGGTGGGCGAAGAGACAGGCCTATCCGGAGAAGGGATTGAGAGAGATTTGGAAGGCTCATTTATTCAACGACTTTCATGACGTTTTGACGGGCAGTTGCACCGAGCCGGCGGAGCGGGACGCTCTCGCCCTCTATGGCAAGGTCGAAGAATCGGCGCGGCGGCTGAGGCTGGGCGCCGTGGCGGCCTTCAACGGCGGCCGGGGCCGGAAATTAAATATTCCCATAACGGTGATGAACGCGAACCCGTCCTGCACAGCCGTTCCCGTCGAAGTCGAGTGCATGGCCGACTACCGGCCCTTCTGGAAAGGGAAGTGGCGTTTGCGGTTGTTCCGCCCCGATGGCTCCGAGGTCCCCTGCCAGGAAGAACAGCCGGAGGCGCTTCTTCCCTTCAACGGCTGGCGGCGCAAGCTCTGCTTCATGGCCGATCTCCCCGGGGTCGGCGTTTCCCATTATGAAGCCCGAGCGTTCGAAGAAAAGCGAGGGGAACGGGGGGACGCCGCGCCGGTTAAGAAGAAAGGATCGGACAGCATCGGCCCGCCTTTGAATTTCAGGATCGACCCGCATACGGGACTGGTCACATCGCTCATGGCGGGTGGATCCAATTGCCTGGCCGGCAGGCTGATGCAGCCCCTGATGATCGACGACGATGGAGATTCCTGGGGCACGGAGCGGTGGAGCTATCGGAACATCACGGGCGTATTCAATCAACACGGGACGCCGAGGCGCATCGAGAACGGGCCTATCCGCTCGATCACCGAGTCCGTTTTCGTCCATAAGAAAAGCCGGATCGTCATGGAGACGATCTCCTACGCCGCTTGGCCCGTGCTCGAGTTCCGCTTGCGGATCGTCTGGAACGAGGAGCGCCGGAGGCTGAAGCTGTCCGTCCCGACGGTCTTCAAACCGCCGTCCGTTCTCGCCGAGATTCCCGGAGGGGCCATCGCCCGGCCGGCCGACGGCCAAGAGCACGTCCACGGCCGCTGGCTGCTCGTCGAAGGAAAGCTCGGCGGAAAGGAGGCCGCCTTGGGAGTCGTGAATTCCGGCCAGAACGGCTTCGATTTCGCCGGCGGCGAGATCCGCCTGTCCGTGCTGCGGAGCGCCGCCTACTGCCACGAGCGGGGATTTAAAATTGGGCGATCGCCGGCGCGGAAATTCACCGACCTCGGCGTCCACGAGGTCCGTCTCCTGGTCACGACGGGCGAACCTGACCGCGTCCGCCGGATGCTGCCCGGCTTGGCCGACTGGTTGAGCGCTCCGCCGTTCGCGATCGCCCATTTGCCCATCGGAGCCGTGAAGGGTCCTCATGAGGTTCTCTCCGTCGAGCCCCAAAACATCCGCTTGGCCGCCTGCAAGCGGTCCTGGGACGGCGAGGCGATCGTCGTCCGGCTGCATGAAGCGGCGGGGATCGAAACGCAGGGCCGATTGTCGATCCATTCACGAGGAGAGATCCTCTTGAAATTCAAACCCTTCGAGATCAAGACGGTCCGCGTCGAGCGGTCCGGCCGCTGGAGCGAAGTCGATCTTATCGAGGAATCCTGATCGAGTTGCCGAGAATTGTGCTAAAATAAGCCAATGACCAGACGTGAACGCGTTCTTCGGACCATCCAGCACCAGGAGCCGGACCGGGTGCCCGTGGATTTGGGCGCGATGCGCTCGACGGGCATCACCGCGGTCGCCTACGGCCGGCTTAAGGAACACCTCGGGATCGATTCCGGGCATGTCTATGTTTACGACGTCGTCCAGCAGCTCGCCCTGCCCGAGGAGAAAATCCTTGATTTTGTCGAATCCGACGTTATCGACCTGGGGCGCGTCTTTCTCCGCGAGAAGCAGGATTGGAATGATTTCACCCTGCCCAACGGCGCGGCGGCGAAGATCCCCGCTTATGTCCGCTTCGTCCCGCGCGAAGGCGGCTGGCTGGCCATGGGCGCCGACGATACGACGATCGGGGTCATGCCCCAAGGCGCTTACTACCTGAGCCAAACGCGTTTTCCGCTCCAGGACTGGGACGGCGCGGACCTGACGGTGCTCGACAAGCTCCCCGAGCTCATGGAAAAAGTGACCTGGTCGGCGCTTCCCTGCGCGCCCTACCATAAGCCGCTGACCCCCGAGCATCTGGCGGATATCCGCCGCCGGGCCAAACATCTCTTCGAAACGACCGATTACGCAGTCATGATCGCCTTCGGGGCCAATCTCCTGGAATGGGGGCAATATCTCTGCCGCATGGACCAGTTCCTCATCGACCTCGTCGATAACCGCCGCAAAGCGGAGGCCCTCCTCGATAAGCTGGTGGAAATGCACATCGGGAATCTCGAAAAGATCCTGGACGCGGTGCGCGGCTATGTCCAGATCATTCAGATGGGCGACGACCTGGGGACGCAGCTGGCGCTCGAGATCTCGCCGCGCCTTTACCGGGAGGTCTTCAAGCCGCGTCAGAAGCTGATCTTCGAGACGGTCAAAAAGCGCTCAGGCCCGCCCATATTTCTCCATTCCTGCGGGGCGATCGCCGACATCCTGCCCGACCTCATCGAGGTCGGCGTGGAGATCATCAATCCGGTCCAAACGAGCGCGCGCGGCATGGACCCGGCCCGGCTCAAGCGGGAGTTCGGCAAGGACATCGTCTTCTGGGGCGGCGGCTGCGACACACAGCAGGTCCTGCCGCTGGGAACGCCGGACGAGATCGACGCCCACGTTAAAGATCGGATCGAAACATTCGCGCCGGGCGGCGGGTTCGTTTTCACCCAGGTCCACAACATCATGCCCAACGTCCCGCCGCGCAATATCGTGGCCATGTACGACGCGGTCAAAAAATACCGGTAAATGAAAAGGGGGACGTAGCATGGTGTCCCCAGAAAAAAAATGACCAGCCGGGAGCTCGTCCGCGACATCATCGCCCGCAAGCCCGTGCCGCGCTTCGGCTTTTGGCTGGGGAATCCCCACCCCGATACCTGGCCGATCTATCACGAATATTTCGGGACGCGCGGCGAGGAGGATCTGCGGCGCAAGCTCGGCGACGACTTCCGCTGGATCACGCCGCAGTATAGGGATTCGACTTATCGGCATCCGGAAGGCAAAAAGATCTTCGATTGGCATCAGTCGAAGAAATCACATGGCGAAGCCGGCCCCTTGGCCGCCGCTGAGACGGCCGGCGATGTCGAATCTTTCGACTGGCCGGATCCGGATTTTCTCGATTTCAGCGAATGTGTAGCCGCCCTTCGCGAGGCCGGCGATTTCTACCGGGCCAGCGGCTTCTGGGCGCCGTTTTTCCACGATGTCATGGACCTCTTCGGGATCGAGAGCTATTTCCTCAAAATGCACACCCATTCCGACGTTGTCCAGGCCGTGACCGCCCGCGTCTGTGGTTTTTATCTCGAAGCCAATCGCCGCTTTTTCGCCCAGGCGGGCGACTTGATGGACGGCTACTTTTTCGGCAACGACTTCGGGACCCAGCTCGACCTCCTCATCAGCCCGGCTCATTTCGAGGAGTTCGTCCTGCCCTGGTTCCGCCGCTTCACCGACCTGGCCCACGCCCACCACTACCAGGTCATCCTCCATTCCTGCGGTTCGGTGTGCCGGGTCGTCCCTCACCTGATCGAGGCCGGGGTGGACTGCCTGCATCCTCTGCAGGCGCGGGCGATGAACATGGACGCAGGGACGCTATCAGCCCGGTTCCATGGGAAGATCGCCTTCATGGGCGGCGTCGACACTCAACAGCTCCTCATCCAAGCAACGCCTCGAGAGGTCAAGGATGAGGTGCGGCGGCTCAAGGATCTCTTTGGGCCGCACTGGATCGTCAGTCCGAGCCACGAGGCGCTGCTTCCTAATGTCCCCCCGCGGAACGTGGCGGCTATGGCCGAAGCGGCCCACGAATTTTAGCGGGGCGTCACCCCCGTCATTAATCGATCTTGGGGATCCTTCGGATGTTCGGGTTTGTCCAGATGTCGTACTCGTCCGTGTTCATTGACGAGAATTCGCTCAGGACCGCGCCCTCGTCGCCGGCCTGGAACCAGTGCAGGTTGTCCGGCGGTAGGGTGAACTGATCGCCAGGCTTCAGGACGATCTCGTGCCGGATGGTGAAATATTTTTCATGCCCCTTAGGAACGATCGCCTTCGGCCGGGGCGTTGGTTCGCCCTTCACGTATAAATAGACCTTGCCCCATCGGCAGCGGAAAGTCTCCCGCTTGCCGGCGTCCTTGTCCGGGACGGGCGGATGCCGGTGTTCGGGGCAGATCTGTCGCGGGAACATGACCAGCTCCTTGGCGCAATAGCGATCGTTATTTTCATAGATGATGACCTCGATGCCGAAATGGTCGAGGTCGTT
>JAPKZI010000097.1 GCA_026393865.1 Candidatus Aminicenantota bacterium | reverse complement strand
GGAATTCTTCAGTCTGGTCGACAGGCTTTCCCAAAAGGAGATCGTCCGTTTCGTGACTCGGCTGGAGCAGCTGGACCTCAAGCTCAAGACGACGGACACCTCGCCCCAGGCATTATTCGAATCGTTTGTCTTCGACTATTGCCGCCCGCGGAAATAGTCGGAGTCACTTGGCGGGAGGGGTGTTGACCGATTCCACCTGGCGGCTGAGCCGCGATTTGAACCGGGACCCTTTGTTCTTGTGGATCGTGCCCTTCTTGACGGTCTTGTCTATGGATGAAAAAACCTCGGGAAGAAGTTTTTTGGCGTTGTCCTTGTCCTTGGCCTCGATGAGCTCGCGGATCTTCTTGATCTGCGTCCGGAGGGCGGATTTGTTTTTCTTATTGACGGCCTGCCTCCGGACGCTCCGGCGCTGTTGTCTGATCGCGGATGGATGTTGAGCCATGTTCAAATCTCCTGTAACGACGGGATATAATAGAATAGATCGCCCCTAAAGTCAACCGACGCAGGGCGGGAGAAAGGCGGCCATGAAGATCGTTCTGCAGCGGGTCAAGAGGGCTTCGGTCGAGGTCAACGGCCGCCTGGCCGGCGCGATCGGCCGGGGGATCTGCCTCCTCATCGGGATCGAAAAGGGGGACACGGTCCAGGCCGCGGAATTCCTGGCCCGGAAGGCCGTGGACCTGCGCATTTTCCCCGACGCGGAAGGGAAGATGAACCTCTCCCTAGCCGACGTCGGAGGGGAGGTCCTGGCCGTTTCCCAGTTCACCCTGGCGGCTTCGGTGAAAAAAGGCCGGCGGCCCAGTTTCGACGGGGCCGAGAACCCCCAGCCGGCGGCCGGGCTTTTCGATCATTTCGTGGGCCTGATCCGGTCGGCCGGGTTTAAGGTCGAGACGGGCGTCTTTCAGGCCGCCATGGACGTCCATATCCAGAACGACGGCCCGGTGACCTTCATCCTCGATTCGAAATCTTAGCTGAACCTGAAGTCGCAGATCTTCTCGAGCGCCTCGGCGGCGGCCAGCCGCACATAGGGGTTCGTGTCCTTCGTCAATCGGACGAGCAGCGTCCGCGCGTCCTTCCCCCCGATCTCGCCCAGCGCCTGGGCCGCGCTCCTCTTGACCTCGACGTTCGGGTCGTCGATGACCCCCTGGATGTGTTTGACGGCCTGGGGATCCTTACGGCTGCTGAGGATGCGGAGGATGGCGCTTTTGACGTACCACGGCGGTTGGGTCAGCTTCTGATAGATCGTCAGGATGGGGCAGTCGTCCCGGCCGGAAAGCTCCCTCACGGCCAGGTCCCGGATCTCCTCGCTTGGATCGGCCAAGAGCTCCAGAAGAACGGCGCAGACCCAGGGATGAGAGAGCTGGGCCAGGCTTCTCAGAAGCCGGATCTTCTTGTCCCTGTTCTGGAGGATATTGATCTTGCGGAGGACCGCTTTGGTAATGACCTCGACGTCGGTCTCCTGGGCGTCGGGCGGCCGGAGTTCTTCCAGGAGATTCAGCGTCTGTTCATCGATGATTTGGGAGCCGTCGCCCGGTGAACGCCTGAGGTACTTGACCAATCTCGTCAAACCATTTCGAGGATATGGCCCATCTTCTCTTTTTTAGTCTTCAAATATTCGCGATTGACCGTGTTCGGCGGGATCTCAATCGCGACCCGCTCGACGATTTCGAGGCCGTAGCCGGTCAGGCCGATGAACTTCCGGGGGTTGTTGGTCAGCAGCCGCAGCTTTTTGACCCCCAGGGAGACGAGGATCTGGGCGCCGATGCCGTAATCCCGCTGGTCGGGCTTGAACCCCAGCTGCCGGTTGGCTTCGACCGTGTCCACGCCATGGTCCTGGATGGCGTAGGCCCTGATCTTGTTGGTCAGGCCGATGCCTCGACCTTCGTGGTTGAGGATGTAAAGGATGACGCCCCGGCCTTCTTTCTCGATCGTCTCCATGGCGGTGTGGAGCTGATCCCCGCAGTCGCAGCGGGAGGAGCCGAACGTGTCGCCGGTCATGCATTGGGAATGAGCCCGGACGAGCGTCGGCTCGTCGGCCCGGATCTCCCCTTTGACCAGGGCCACGTGATTTTCACGGGTGATGATGTCCTCGTAGACCACGATCCGGAAATCGCCGAATTGCGTCGGGAGCTCCGCTTCCTCGATCTTCTTGACCAGGCATTCGTGCTTCATCCGGTAGTTGATCAGGTCGGCGATGGTCAGGATCGGGAGGCCGTGCTCCGCGCCGATCCGCTCGAGCTCGGGCAGGCGGGCCATGGTCCCGTCCTCGTTCATGATCTCGCAGATGACACCCGCGGGCGTCAGGCCGGCCAGGCCCGCCAGGTCGACCGCCGCCTCCGTCTGCCCCGCCCGAGCGAGCACTCCGCCCTCCTTGGCTTGGAGCGGAAAGATGTGTCCGGGGCGGGCCAGGTCGGAGGGCTTTGTTTTGGGATCCACGGCGGAGAGGACCGTCCGGGCCCGGTCATGGGCCGAGATCCCCGTCGTGACGCCGTCCTTGGCGTCGATGGACACCGTGAAGGCGGTCTGGAAACGGGCGGTGTTGTCCTGGACCATGAGGGGCAGATGCAATTCTTCGAGACGCTTTCTTGTCAGCGGAAGGCAGATGAGGCCGCGGCCATGCTTGGACATGAAGTTGATGACATCGGGCGTCGCTTTTTCGGCGGCGACCATCAGGTCGCCTTCGTTCTCGCGGTCCTCGTCGTCGACGATGATGATGAGTTTTCCCGTTCGGACCGCCTGAAGGGCCTCCTCGACGGTCGCGGCCGTGCGCTTCTTCTCCATGCCGGTCAATTCTCTAATCCTTTTTATTTGTTCGAGTTATCCAATTATACACGTATTTGCCGACCATGTCACACTCGATATTGACCTCATCTCCGGCTTTCAAGCGGCGAAGGTTGGATTTTTCGAGGGTGATGGGGATGATCTCGACTTCGAAGGCGGCCGGGTTCAGGGCGGCCACGGTCAGGCTGACGCCGTTCACGGCGACGGAGCCCTTCGGGATGAAATACGGCCGGAACTCGCGGGGCAAGGAAAAGGTCAGCCGCTTCCCCGGCTTTCTCGGCGCCGCCCGGAGAAGCCTCGCCTTAAAATCCACGTGGCCGGAGACGAGGTGCCCGCTGAGCGGCGTCGCCAGCGTCAGGGGAAGCTCCAGGTTCAGCTCTTCGCCCGGCCGGAGCGAGCCGAGGTTCGTCCGATCGAGCGTTTCCCGGGAAAGGTTGAAGACGAGAAGGCGGCCGTCGATTCGGATGAGGCTCAAGCAGACGCCGTTGACGGCGAGGCTGTCGCCGACGGCGAGGCGTCCGGCGAGCGCGGAGGCTTCGAGCGCCAGCTCTTTTTTGCCCTGCCGGTAGCCGTTGAATAAGCCCGAATAAGCGATGATCCCTGTGAACATCAGAAATATCCTTCCAGGACCGTGTCTTCGCCGATCCGAAACGTGGAGACCGTTTTCAAAGACAGCGCGTCCTTGAGCGAGGCGGCGCCGCGGCCGCCGTGTATGGACACGGCGTCCGTCCCGCCGATGAGGCGCGGCGAGATCGTCAGGAGGACCTTGTCGGCCAGCTTCCCGTCGAGAAAAGAGGTGATCGTCCGCCCTCCGCCTTCGACTAAAACGCTGGCGATCTCCCGCCGGCCGAGCTCATCCAAAACCCGGCCGAGGTCGAGCCGAGGTCCGCGGCCCGGGAGAGTGACGACCTCGACTCCCTTTTTCGTCAGGGCCTCTTTTTTCGCCGGCGGGGCGTCCCTGTTGGCGATGACGACGATCCGGCCCCGGGACAGCGTCGCGAGGAGGCGGGACTGCGGAGAGAGTTTCAACTCGCCGTCAAGAACGATGCGGGTCATGTGTTTATTAGGCCAATTCGAATGGCGGACGGTCAGGAGCGGGTCGTCCCGCAGGACGGTGTTGAGCCCGACCAGGAGAGCGTCGTATTCGCCGCGGAGACAATGGATGTATTCGCGGGTCTCTCCCGACGAGATCCAGTGGGAATCGAACGTCCGGGTGGCCATCTTGCCGTCGAGGCTCACGGCCGCCTTTAGCGTAACGAAGGGGATCTTGCGGGTAATGTACTTGAGGTAGAATTCGTTCAAGCGCCGGTTCCGTTCGGCCAGGACGCCGACGCTGACATCGAGGCCGTCCGCCCTCATTCGTCGGACGCCTTTGCGGAAGACGAGCGGATTGGGGTCGAGGGCCGAAACGACGACTCGGCTCAGGCCGGCCGAGCGGACGGCGTCGGCGCAGGGCGGCGTGCGTCCCCAATGGACGCAGGGCTCGAGCGTCACGTAGAGCGTCGCCCTCCGGGCCCGGGCGCCGGCGCGCTTCAAGGCGACGATCTCGGCATGCGGCCGTCCCGCGCCTTCGTGGTAACCGTGGCCGACGATGATCCCGTTCTTAACGACGAGCGCGCCGACATAGGGATTGGGGCTGGCTTGGCCCAACGCCTTTTCGGCCAGGCCGTAGGCCATCTGCATGTAACCGGCGTCCTTGAGTTCGTTCATGCGAACAGCGCCTCCACGAATTGGCCCGGGGAAAATTCCATGATGTCCTCGACACCTTCGCCGATCCCGATGAACTTGATCGGCAGAGCCAGTTCGTCGGCGATGGCGATCACCGAGCCGCCCTTGGCCGTGCCGTCGAGCTTGGTCAGGAAGACGCCGGTGAGGCCCGAGAATTTCTGAAACTCCCGGGCTTGATGAAGGGCGTTCTGGCCGACGCTCGCGTCCAGGACGAGGAGGATCTCCTGCGGGGCGCCTTGGATCTCCCGGCCGATGATCCGCTTGACCTTTTCGAGCTCGTTCATCAGGTTGGTGTTGGTGTGGAGTCGGCCGGCGGTGTCCACGAGCATGTAGTCGAAGCCCTGGGCTTTGAAATGGCGGAGGGCATCGAAGACGACGGCCGCCGGATCGGCGCCGTAAGGGCCCTTGATCACGGGAATGTCCAACCGCTGTCCCCAGACCGCCAACTGTTCCTGAGCCGCGGCCCGGAACGTGTCGGCCGCGACCAGGAGGCACGTCTTTCCCTCGTTCTGGAGGCGGCGGCCGAGTTTGGCCAGCGAGGTCGTCTTGCCTCCGCCGTTGACGCCGACCATCATGAGCACGCTGGGCGCGGAGTCGAAGGCGATCCGGCCGGGATATTTCGAAAGGATCCCCACCAGCTCGCTTTTAAGGGCCTCTTCGACGGCCTCGGCTGGGTCGGACCTCTTCGTCGCGCGCTCGATGCCGGCGATGAGCTTTTCCGTCGTGGAGACGCCGACATCGGCCAGGATCAAGGCTTCGGTCAGCTCGTCGAGGATATCCTCCCGCTTCCGGCCGCTTTTGAAAATGCCGCCGAGCTTCTGCTTGAAGGCCTGCCGGGTCCGGGCCAGCTTGTCCCGTAAACTTCCTATCACAATGAAAAGATTATAGTTTCGCCCCTCCCCTCTGTCAACGCGCAAAAGTAAAGGGGGACGACGCATCCTGTCCCCAATTTCTCCAATTCCCTCTTTTATTAAGGGACAGGATGCGTCGTCCCCCCGTTGCCTGCGGTTCGGTTTATTTGGGAAGCGGTAATAAATGGGAAGGATCAAAGGCGCGGGTTTATTTGTTAGCCGGCGAACGAAGAAGCGGGCAAACGCTCTATTTACGAATTGAACCGAACGACAAGATCGGGAAACGGCTGAAGCGACCATGGAGGGTTCAGCCTTTCCGAGCCGTCCTTCGAGAGAAACCGGCCCGGAAGAGGCCGGTCGGCGAAGCATGTTTGACGTCCCGGCGAACCCCCGTAATTAAGAAGCCGGGACGGAGTTCTGAGCCGCCGAGAAGGACGGGGAGGAAACGGCGTTAAGAACCCGAGGCGGGAGCGAAGCCGTTTCCCGATCTTGTCTATACTACGTGACAAAGAGAACGTTCGCCCGCTTCGAGCGAGCTTCCGTGACAGCCTGGGGGAATTGTGTTAAATTTACGAGCGCCATGGATGGAGCGATCTGGAGACTGCGGCCTTCCGACGAGAAGGCGGCGGCCCGCTTAGCCGCCGAACTGGGCATCCCTCCGTCCATCGCCCGGATCCTGGCCAACCGGAAGATCTCTGATCCCGAGAGCGGCCGGCGGTTCCTCCACGGCACGATCGAGGATCTCCACGACCCCTATCTCATGGCCGGGATGAAGGAGGCCGTGGAACGGATCTTCCAGGCAGTCGAGCGCGGCGAAAAGATCCTGATCTTCGGAGACTTCGACGTCGACGGTGTCCTGTCCGTAGTGATGCTCCAAAAAGCCCTCGGATCGCTGGGGGCGAGCGTCGATTATTTCATCCCCGAACGGCTCAAAGAAGGCTACGGCCTCAAGGACGAGCATATCGTTGTCGTCGATGAACGCGGGGCGCGGCTGGTCATCAGCGTGGACTGCGGCATCAAGTCGAACGGCTTCGTCCGGGCCGCCCGGGAGCGAGGAATCGACGTCATCGTCACCGACCACCATCTTCCCGGCGAGGAGCTTCCCGCGGCCCTGGCCGTTCTCGATCCCGTGCTGGAAAGCTCGGGCTACCCCGACAGGAACCTGGCCGGCGTGGGCGTCGCCTTCAAATTGATCCAGGCGCTGCTGGGCC
>JAPKZI010000159.1 GCA_026393865.1 Candidatus Aminicenantota bacterium | reverse complement strand
CGGATCGTCGACGAACCGACGGATTTCGAGGACAAATGGCAGAAGACGATCTGGTCGCCCAAAAATTACGACCGCAAGTACAAAGGCATGGTCACACTGCGCCAAGGCCTCGAGGAGTCCCGCAACGTCGTCACGGCCAAGATTTTAAACGATATCTCGCCCCAGGTCGGCGTGGATTACTGCCGGAAGTTCGGGATCACCTCGACCGTCTATCCCTACCTGTCGCTGGCCTTGGGAACGTTCGAGGTCAGCCTGAGCGAAATGGTCTCGGCCTATACGACCTTCCCGAACAAGGGCGTTCGGATCAAACCGTACTTCATCAGCCGCATCGAGAACAGGGAAGGGAACATCCTGGAGGAGAGCCGGATCGAGGCCGAAGAGGTCGTTTCCCCCCAGACCGCCTATCTCATGACCTACCTCATGCAGGGCGTCGTCGAGCGGGGGACGGCGGGGGCGGCGAGCGAGCTGTTGAACGACATCCCTCTGGCCGGAAAGACGGGAACGACGGACAAGTACACGGACGCCTGGTTTATCGGATTTTCCCCCTCGCTCTGCGCCGGCGTCTGGGTCGGCAACGACGACAACCATACTCTCGGGCTCAACGAGACCGGGGCCGTCGCGGCCCTCCCCGTCTGGATCGATTTCTTCCGGAATGTCATCGTCGACGGAAAGAAGAAAGCCGCCGAAGCGGGAAGGGACATGACCCGGGAGGAGTTCGAGATTCCGCCCTCCGGGATCCGGTTCGTTCCCATCGACCTGCGGACCGGGCTCCTGGCCGCGCCGATCTGCAAGTGGCGGTTCATGGAGGCCTTCCTCGAAGGCACCGAGCCGACCCGGTTTTGCTCCTATGAGGATCATCTGTTGACCCTGGATTACGCGATTTCGACCAAGGCCAAGGAAGAGCGCTAAGTCATTCGCTGATCGATCCGCGGGGCCGCGAGGGGCCAGTCTCGGATCTTCTATTCAAATAATGATCTATTCGATCCAGTCCAGGACCATGGCCAGCACGGGGAGGGCGGCTTGAAACGTCCAGATGAGCTCGTTCACCGACCGGATGGACAATAGGATCTCCCATATCTTCCCTATCCTGAAAGTGAAATCGCGGTAGGCCTTTTTCTGATACGCGTAAAGCTCCTCCTCGGTCAGGTGAAGGCACTTATGATAAACTTTGGGCGCGTAGAATCCCGAATCATAGAACAGCCGGCTCTCCTCCTTGAGGAGCTTTTTTTGCTTGAGCTCTTCGTAAATGGCGGTTCCGGGGAACGGCAACAGGATATTGAAGTCAGCGACGGTCGGGCCGCATTGCCTGGCAAAGGCGATCGTCCTTTCCACGCTTTCCCGGGTCTCGTCCGGGAATCCGAGGATGAAAAAGCCATAGGTGATGATCCCCTCCTCCTTGAACCATCGGATCGCCTGGGTGACCTTGTCGAGGTCGAGATTCTTGCGGATCTTCGACAACATGTCCTTGTCGCCGGACTCGATGCCGATGCCGACCTTGAAAACGCCGGCTCTTTTCATCTTTTTGATCAGATCTTGGTTCAAGCGGTCCGCGCGCACGCCGTTCTGGAGATTGATGGCCAGCCTGTATTTTCTTTCCAGGAGCAGATCCAAGATCCTGTCCGCGCGTTTGATGTCGAGGGTGAAATTGTCGTCGAGCACATCGAGCTCGCGGATGCCGTACTCGCGCACCAGCAGATCGATCTCCTGGATGACGTTCTCCGGGCTTCGGGCGCGGAACTTTTTGCCGAAGACGCTGGAGTTGCAGTAGGTGCAAAGGTAGGGACAACCCCGACTGGTTATGATCGGACCGATCGGTTTTTTTCTCGCTCTGGCCTTGTAGAGCTTTAAGGGAGGAAGAAGATCGTAGGCCGGGAAGGGGATCTCGTCGAGGTTCTCGACCAGCTCGCGGGGCGGGGTGAATCGGATGTCCGTCCCTTCTTTGTAGACCAGGCCCTTGATGTCTCGGAGCGGTTTCCCCTGGCATATTTCGACGAAGGCGGTCTCGCCTTCGCCGATGACCGCGAGATCGGCCGCGGAGGCTTCGAGCATCTGAACGGGATTGGACGATACGAGCGGGCCGCCGATGCAGATCCGGCAGTCCAGTTCCTGCCGGATCCGCCGGCCCAGAACGGTTCCGCTCCGTCCGAGAACCACGTTGAGATGGATGCCGACGATGTCCGGTTTTTCGGCCTTGAGCCGCCGGAGCAGGTCCTTGTTCTCGATCTTAAGAATGTTGGCGTCGATGATCTGGATATCGGGAAAACCTGCTTTTCGCAGGGCGGAGGCCAGATAGGCGAGGCCGAGCGGCGGGTAGATCGTCGCCTCGTTGATCCCCCGGCCGTAATAGGGGAAGGGATTGATAAGGATGATCTTGCGATCGGTGACGGCCTTTTCTTCAGCCGTCTCAGACGCGTTTGGAGAAAAAAATGACCCTTCTTCCATAAAAACCATGTTCCCAAAGACCCCTTTCATCATAGCAAGGAGAGAAAGGCGTGTCAATCTTTGGGGGCGGCGATCCTTTCGAAAATCCTGACCTTGGGGTGGTCAAAGAGCCGAAAAGTCAATTCCGAGCGGTCGTCGTTGATGGTTCTTCCCAAAAAGGCGGGCCGGGCTTCGAAGGTCTTGACGAGCCGGAAGCCCAGTTCTTCCGCGTAAAGTCTATGGAAGAACTGGACTACCGCCGGGTATTCCCGCGATCGGAAGGAATACTGTTCGGAATGCTCATTGCTCATGATGATGTAGTCCGCATCCTCCATCCTCTCGCGGACGTATTTCCGGAACTTGTCGGGAGGATTGAGGGACGCGGAGGCGTAGGTGAAGAGGTTTAACACTTTGATCGTATAAAAATCCTTCTTGACATATTCGTCTTGGCCGAACCCGACCGTGTAGCTATCGTAAAATTGGGGATGAAAATACATGTCGCCCAGCAGGGGGGTGGCATAGGAAATGTTGATCAGGACGGTCGATCCCTGAGGGATATTCTCGTGGATCCAGCGGGAAGCCTGGATGCGGACGTCGTCCTGTTTGTAGATGTTCAGGTAAGCCAAAGTATAAAAAACCGATAGGACGCCGACAAGGGCCAGTCCGATCGTGAGGATGACGCGGAGAACCCGCGGTTTGACGATTTCATAAAGCTCCGCGGCGAATCGGGCGCCCAGAAGACAGAGGAAAGGCAGCAGCGGAATGGCGTAGCGGATGAACTTCATGTAGCCGAAGCCGAGGCTGACGAAATAGATCGCCAGGAATAAGAGAACGAGTCCATCCGTCCATTTTCTCTTCGCCAAAGCCCAAAGGATGCCCAGCAGGCAAACGATCTCAAGGGCCGGGCCCATCCCATAATAGAGCAGATTGGTGAACCAGTACCCGACGGTCGTGCCGGTGAATTGGAAGGTCCACTGGGGTTGCTGCGCGCCTTTGACGAACTCGAAGGTTCTTCTGGACATATCGAGGAATTTGCCCGGATTCATGACCACGAAAGGATTGGCGATCAGAAAGACAATGGCGGTCGTCCCGAGAACGATGGCCAGCTTCTTCGGGGATTCGCTCGATCGGAGGGCTTGCCATCGCTCTTTCAAAGAAAATCCCTTCCCTTTCCAGAAGGATATCAAGTGGGCGATCAGGATCACCGGGATCCCGAGCAGGGCGGTCTGTTTGGTGGCGATGGCGATTCCGGTCACGATCCCGGCGAGGAGATAGGCTTTTCGGCTTTTCTTCTCCACGATGTCGAGACAAAGATAGAGAATCAGCACCAGGAAGAATGTCAGGGGCACGTCGGTGCAGAAAAAGTGGGAATCCCTGACATGGAGCACGGTGAAGGCCAGGAAGAAGGCGGCCAGCAGGCCGGCGGTTCGCGAATAGAGGCGCGAACCAAGAAAATAAAGGAGGATAACCGTCGCCAATCCGAACCCGGCCACGATTCCCCTGGCCAGGAGATAGAAAAGAGTCAAACTGGCCGGATCGCTGTGGGAGAAGGGGCGAACGAGGGTGGATGCGGAGACCAAACCGATATTGAGAAATATGAGGACCGGGGGATAGAGAAGGAACTTGGATTCCCGCTCGACCAGCCGGGCCACGGATGGCGTCGTTCTCAACTGTTCGGCGTTGGAGGCCAGCAGAAATTCGTCGGAATGAAAGTGATAGGGGAGGCCCCATCCCAATCCATAGAAGCGGACCCCCAATCCGCTCAACACGACCAAAGCCAGGAGGATGACGGTTGTCTTGCTATTTCGGACCATGTTTGCGTCTCATGAGCGACCCGAGAATACTCTGATACGCCTCGCAAGGGGTCCAACACTGAGGACAGTTGAACTCCCGGATCTCCTTTTGGAGCCGGCGCGAAGCTTCCGAATTCCACAATGCCAACAGATCATAGTCCCATTCCCGGATATTCCCGAGATAGCGATCATACATGCTGCACGGATAAACGGTCCCGGTAGCGTCCAAAAAACATGAGGAACTCAAGGCTTGACAGCGGATGGGGGTTTTCTTGGTTTGGAGGTATTGTCCGACCCTTTTCAAATATTGTTTTTCGAGATAGGAGACAGGGTCCAGCGGGGATGTTCTCGCTTTCAGATAGTTTTGAACCGTTTCGGCCATGGCCTTCTCGCTGCCGGAGATCAAATCCGTGCCGGCGTTGCCGTAGTAATGCGGGGAGATATGGGCGATATTGACGTGGAAATCATCGTAGGTGAGGGGCGGGTATTCATTTTTGGCCGCTTGAAAAGCCCGTTCGAACTGTCCGGCGTTCAGGGCCGAGACGGTCATGCCCAGGACGGTCCGGACGCCGGGCACTTCGCGCAAGCGTTTGAAGGTCTCGATCTGGCGCCGCCATCCTCCGGGAATGCCGCGGATCTGATCGTTCAGCCGCTCATCCCCGTCCATGCTGATGGTGAGGATGAGCTTTTCCGGCTTCCATTGGGCGATTCTCCGGACCGAAGAAACGATGGTCTCGGTCAAATAGCCGTTGGTCGGGAAATGAAGGAGCAGGAGATGAGGGCATGAGGCGAGGATGATCTCGACGACATCCAGGAAATCCTTGCGCAGGAAGATTTCTCCGCCCGTCAGGTCGATCCAGGAGAAATCGGGAGCCTTCTTGAACAATCGCTCGATCTCTTCCGGGGAGAGTTCATTTTCGGCCCTTTTCTGCCAGATGTTGCAGGTCTGACAGCGGTAATTGCATTTGGAGGTCAGGGAGAAGGTGAGCTTGTAGGGATGGTCCGGCCGTCCCAGGTTGGCCTTGACGATATTTTTTGCCAGAAAGGCATATTTTTTAAAATTCAATTTCGAGATGGCTTCAGAATAAGTTTTTGACGGCGCTCCAGATATATCGGAACCAGACTTTTCCGATTCGAATCGTCGACTGCCCATGTTTCCGGGCGTATTCGTGGGCCGGAATTTCATCCACTTTATAGCCCTTTTTCAGGCATTTCATGGTCATTTCCTGTTCGATGGTCGTGATGTTCTCTTTGAGATTCAGATCGCGGGCGGCCTTTGTCCGGATGGCCCGAAATCCGTTCTGGCTATCGGTCAGCCGGCATTTCCAGCGGGAATTGATGGCGATCAGAATGATATCCGAACCGATCATCCGCAGCAATTTCTGGATATCCCCGTGCA
>JAPKZI010000067.1 GCA_026393865.1 Candidatus Aminicenantota bacterium | reverse complement strand
CTAGGAGCGAAAAGGAAATCGGGCGGCCGCAGAGCGACGAAGCTCCGCGGTCCTGAGGTCCTCTCCCGCTGCCCTGATCATGGGAGATGCGAGATGAACGATCGTGAAGGAGACCCGCGATGACTCCGAAGGATGACATGTTGGACGAATCGGCACAGATCATCAACGAGATCGAGAGCAATCTGGAGAAGGTCCTCCAAAAGCGGAAGGAAGAGGTGGAGCGTGATCTACAGCTCAACATGAGGCGGGAGAAGGAGGACGCGGAGCGCAAGAAAACTCTGATCGAGGGGGAGTTCGAGAAAGAACGGGGGACGATCAAGGAATTCCGGGGCGCGATCTCAGAGTTCGAAACGGCCCGCAAGACCCTCCAGGACCGGATGCGGGACCATCTCGAGCGGGGCATGCGCTATCAGCAGGACATCGAGAAGCTGACCGCACTGACCCTTGAAGAGCTCCGCAAGGTCGGCGATCTGAGCCTTCAACTGTCCGAGCTCAGGCAAACGTCCGAAAAGAAGGTCGCGGAGATCCGGACGAAATTGAAAGAACGGTTCGGTATCGCGCTGGAGGCCTCCGCCGCCGTTCCTGTTCCGGCCCCGCCTCCGGCTTTCGAGCGGAGGGAGGAGTCGGCGATGGCGTCCGACCTGGACCAGGAACTGACCAGGCTGAAGAAAATCAAAGAGCTATTAGAGACCGACTCCATCGGTCCCGAGCGGCCCGCTTTCGAACGGGCGCCGGTCCGCGAAGCCTTCGCCGAGCCGCTGGCCGTTCCCGAAGAGCCCGAGTTCGTTCCTCCGGAGCGGTTCGAGCGGTTGAGCTTCGAGCCGGAACCGCCGCGCCCCGGGTTCAAAATGCCCGAGATCAATCAGTTCATCGACGATTTCATGAAACGCGAGAGCCCCTCCCAGCCCGAACCCATATTCCGCGAACCCGTCCCCGTCAAGAAAGAAGAGCGGAAGCAGGGGCTCGACGATCTCAGTTTCCAGGCCGTGTTCGAAACGCTCGAAAAGTACCGGAAGACCGAGCCGTTGGATTTCAACGGTGAGATCAGCTATTTCCAGAACCGGGAGCGCCTCATCCTTGACGGCGAATCCCTCATCCGGGCCATGAGCCAGGTCTTGGAAAACGCCAAGAAGCAGACTCAAAAACTGTCCCAGACGGAATCGCCGAAAGACCAGTTCTTCCTCAAGCAGGAGCTGATCAATCACCAGGAATCGCTGCGGAAGATCCTACTCCGCTGGGTGAGGATGGGCGAGAAAGACGGCGGGACCCTGCCCCGCTACACGAACGAGATCATCAGCCTGCCGGTCCTCAAGGACATCCTGGAAAAGCTCAATATGGACAATTGGAGCAATCCGGAGGACGTCCGCTCCTTTGAAAGCCTGACCGTCCGGATCAAGGACGCTTTCTACCGGAAGATCACCCCGCCCGCCTATTATCTCCGCTCGATCATCGAAGAGCTCGAAGGCTGAGCGAACAAAAACAGGGGCACACCACTTTTTCGGAGAGAAAAGTGATGTGTCCCCGTTTTTTTTAGGCCTGGGCTCCCTCCGTTTTATCCATCGTCAGGAAATAGTCCTGGAGAAGCTCTCTGTTCGAGTCGGACAGAAGGTGGAACTTCAGTCCCGAATAGAAGTAGACGGAGTTGGGGGAGGCCTTCTGGGAGTAGACGACGTCGCACTTCAGCGGATTGGCCCGGCTGCCGAGGATCAGAAAGAGATCCAGGGTCTTGGCCAAGGGGAACTGGGCTTTCGACGAGATCTTGGCCCCGCCCAGGCTCAAGTCGATCGTATTGGCCACGCGATGGCTGCCGTTCTCCCGGTAAATGCAAAGCGTGGATGTGAAATAGCGAGCGTGACGCCGTTTTTCTTTGAAGGCCGTTTCGGAGGCCGTTTTCAGGAGCGAGGTCTTGCTGACGACGGCGGACTTCTCCCGGATATAGGCGCAAACCTTGTTCTTGATGACCATTCCCTCAGCGTACTTGAGGGCGGCGAATCTCTTCCCCTTCGCTTCGGCCAGGGCCATGTCGGCCTCGTTAGCGGTCTTCTTCAAGGTCGCTTTCGTCGCCGCTCCGCGTTCGTCCACCAGGGTTCGCGGGATGAGCGTGACCCCGAAGCTCATGGTCAGGTTCTGGCGGGGCTGGAACTCCTCGAATTCGAAGTAATGGTCCTCGATCGTTTTCCGGATCCGTTCGGTCAGCATCGTCGCTTCTTCGATGTTCTCCACGCCCGAAAGAAAGAAAAGAAATTCCTCTCCGCCATACCGGCAGAGGAGGTCTTCTTCGCGGATGGCCGATTTCATGACGTCCGCCAGTTCGCGGAGGAGCCGGTTTCCGGCTTCGTGTCCGTTCCGGTCGTTGAAGTTCTTGAACCAGTCCACGTCGCCCATGACCATGGCGAACGATCCCGTCTCCTGACGGCGCTTGCTCTGGGATTCGATCTTCTGGAGGACTTTCTCGAAGAACGGGTCCGGCCGTAGCAACCCGGTCAGCGCGTCATATTGGATCAGGTTGAGCTTGGTGATGGCCAGAGTGATGTGCTCGGACACGCCCCGCAGGACCTGTTGGTCCTCCGCGGTGAAGCCGGCCTTCCTGACGCCGCCGTCCTCCTCCCGGTTGTAGACCTCGATGAGGCCGATGACGTCCTGGTCGTATTTGAGGGGAGCCACGAGGATATTCCGCAAAGGCGATTTGAGATGGTTCCGGTAGCGGCTGGAGCAGCGGCCGTCGCGGTCCGCGTCGGCGACGTTCAGCTCCTGTCCCGTCCGGGCGACGAACGAAGCGAAATCCGCGGCCAGCCACAAGGCCAAGTGTCTCGAGAAATCGGCATGGGAGGGGACCGCGTCGTCCCAGACGATGGGTTTGAGATATTTCCCCAACGTTTCGTTCTCGTCCCGGATATAAAGGGAGATGCTCCCGGCTTGGATGAGATCTTTGATGTCGTGGACGATATCCAAAAGATTGCTGACGTCGTTGGCCGCATAAAGCTTGCGCAACGTGTCCTCGAATTTCTGTTTGAGTTTCTGATAGCGGAGATATTGGGATTGGAGGGTAAGGCGCTTTTGGAGCTCCTTGACTAGGCTTCCCGACAGCGCGGTGCCGATCTCCTTGATCTCGGAAGAGACCTTTTTCAACCGGTTCTCGGCGGACGCCTTGGAGCAAGTCAGGCTTTCCACGTCCTCTTTAAGCCGGGCGTATTCCCGGGCGGTCCATAAAACTCTTTGCCCGCGGGTGATGTCCGCCGGCATTGAAGACAATGGAATGTAGTCGACGAAACGGTCGGCCGGCCATTTCAAGACGGCCTCCTTGAGCTTGTCCTCGTGGCGGCCGGTCAGGATGAGGCAGGGGATGGGCCCGAGAAGAGGCCTGAGCGCCGGATGTCCGGCCTGTTCGAGGTCGAGCAAAACGAAGCTGAAGGAGAAGGATTTAAGAAGAGAAATGGCTTTGTCCAGAGAGGGCGAAGCGTAAACGGGTCCCAGCTTGAAAACGAGCTTGAGTAAAAATTCGCGCTCTTCGGAGTTAGCGTTGAAAATTAAGACATTACCCACGCTTCCTTACCCTAGACAAACAAACCTTAACCTTAGCATATTAAATATAGGCCCAATTTTCCCATAAGTCAACCGATTTTTTGTTCTTTTTTCGCGGCCCTGTTTTTGCTATTCCTCGAGGCTCTATGCTATATTCTCCCCTAGACAATTGCAAGGATTCCAAGGAGGCAGCCATGGCCGCGCACTCCAAGACGTATAAACCGCTGAGAGCGCCGAGGGGCTCGGGATTGCGGACCAAAGGATGGTCCCAAGAAGGCGCTCTGCGGATGATGATGAACAACCTCGACCCCGACGTGGGGGAAAACCCTCAGGAACTTATCGTCTACGGCGGAACGGGAAAAGCCGCCAGGAACTGGGACTGTTTCTGGGCCATCGTCGACAGCCTGAAAAAGCTCGAGAACGACGAAACGCTGGTCGTTCAATCGGGAAAACCCGTCGCCGTTTTCAAGACCCATGCCGAGGCTCCCCGCGTCCTGATCTCCAACGCCATGATCGTCCCGAAGTGGGCGACCTGGGATGAATTCCGTCGGCTCGAAGCGTTGGGGCTGACCATGTATGGGCAGATGACCGCCGGAAGCTGGATCTATATCGGAACGCAAGGCATTCTCCAGGGCACCTACGAGACTCTGGCCGCCGCGGCCAAGAAACATTTCGGAGGGAGCCTCAAAAGCCGGATCGTCGTTTCGGCCGGACTCGGAGGCATGGGCGGCGCCCAGCCGCTGGCCGTGACCATGAACGACGGCGTGGCCATCGTGATCGAGGTCGATCGGCGGAGGATCAGGCGCCGGCTCGAAACCAAATACGTGGATACGATGACGGAGAGCCTCGACGAAGCCCTCAGGCTCGCCGACGCGGCCGTAAAAAAGGGCCGGCCGCTGTCGATCGCCCTCCTCGGCAACGCGGCCGATGTCCTCCCCGAGCTCGTCCGGCGCGGAGTCACTCCCGACATCCTGACCGACCAGACCTCGGCCCACGACGAGCTCAACGGCTACGTGCCGCGCGGCATCCCGTACGAGAGCGCGCTCCGACTCCGCCGTGAAGATCCCCGGGATTATATCAAGCGGTCCACCGCCTCCATGGCCGCTCACGTCCGGGCCATGCTCGAGCTCAAGAGGCGGGGGGCGAGGGTTTTCGACTACGGCAACAACATCCGCGGCCAAGCCCAGAAAGCCGGCGTCGCGGACGCCTTCGAGATCCCCGGATTCGTTCAGGAATATATTCGGCCCTTGTTTTGCCTCGGGAAGGGGCCGTTCCGCTGGGTCGCCCTGTCGGGCAAACCTCGGGACATCCTGATCACCGACGAGGCCGTGTTGAAGGCGTTTCCCGAGGACGAAGCCCTCGAACGCTGGATTCGCAAGGCCCAGAAGCAGGTCAGGTTCCAAGGCCTGCCGTCGAGGATCTGTTGGCTCGGCTACGGCGACCGGGCCCGCTTCGGCGCCGTCATCAATCGGCTCGTTAAGAGCGGCCGGATCAGCGCCCCGATCGTCATTGGAAGGGATCATCTCGACGCGGGCTCGGTGGCCTCACCCCATCGGGAAACCGAGGGGATGAAGGACGGATCGGATGCCATCGCCGATTGGCCCGTGCTCAACGCCCTCTTGAACGCGGTCAACGGCGCGTCCTGGGTTTCCGTCCACCATGGCGGCGGCGTCGGCATCGGACTTTCGATTCACGCCGGCATGGTGATCGTGGCCGACGGGTCGAGTTCGGCGGCCCGTCGCCTGGAACGCGTCCTGACGGTCGATCCCGGCCTGGGTGTTGTCCGCCATGCGGACGCGGGCTACCCCGAGGCGATCGCCTTCGCCAAAAAAAGGAAGATCAAGATCCCGATCGTCAAAAAGAATTGAGCCGGCCGAAGCGTCAACGCATCATGACGGCCGCCCGGGCTAAAGTCAACCCGAGTTGATCATCAACTCTTTCGCGGGACATATCCTTTTTTCTAACCTCCTTTTTATCAGCCTGTTCAAGCCCCGGCGGGCGGAACTCCTTTTGGCACGGGGATTGCTTTATCCAGCATCGAAAGGAGATTTCCCATGAACACATTGACAAGGTCTTGGTCGGGCCGGGCCATCGCTCTGGTCCTCACGGTTTCGTTGGTCGGCTTCATGCTCGCGGCATCCTTATCGGCCGAAGAGGAGAACGACAGCTCCTATTGCGAAAGGGCGGCCCTCAAGTGCGTCTCGGACGCCATCATCTCCGGCATATTTTCCCAGGGGGCGACGCTGCCTATCTTCCTCGGCTTCTGCCTGATCGGCTACGGCTTCTGTGAAAAGTATGTCGAGAAATACATCCAAGGCTAAGACCATGACAAAACGAATTCGTCTCTTGGTCGCGCTTTCGATGATCTGTCTGTCGTTCGCGGTCGGCCTTCCCGGGTTCGAGGCCGATGGTTCCGGCGGTATCTGCGAAAGGGCCCTGTCCGATTGTTTCGATGACATCATGACCCAGGCTACAGGCCCGTTCGGGGCGGTGATCTGCATCATCGGTTACACTTTCTGTAAAAAATATATCGATCCGTCCATCGGCAACTGAGCGGGTGATGGGAAAAATACGACCACTCCAGCGTCTTATCATGCGGGAGGACGGAAGATGAACGGACCGAGATGGATGCTTTGGTTGTCCCTCCTGGCGATCTCCCTCGGGGCGGCCCCGCCGGGCCTCGGGGAGGATGCCGTCTTCAGGATCACCCTCAAAGAAGTGCTTTCCATCGGAGCCTTGGATGACGAAGCCTTGTTCCAATGGACCGGCGTCGCCGCCGATCCCGACGGCTTCATCTATGTCCTGGACGCCATGGATTACTCACTTAAAAAGTTCGATCCCCGCGGGGCGCTCGTCAAAAAAACGGGACGCAGGGGACAGGGACCCGGCGAGTTCATGGTCCCGCGGCTCTTGGACGCCTCGCCGAATTTCCTCTTCGCCACCGACCAGAACGTCGCCGGCGTCTATGTCTTCGACCGGGAATTGAATTTCATAAAGAAAATTCCCTGCCCGGCGCTCATCGCTCATCTCAAGGCCCTCGGAGACGATCAAGTGGCCGTGGCCGTCATGAGCTTTCAAGAGCCCGGCAGGATCCTGGTTTTGAACGGCGAAGGAAAAGTCCTGTCCGAGATCGCTTACGTGGATAAAAACGCGGGAGTCCTCATGGATTCGATCAGCTTCGTCCCGGACGCGGAGGGGGGGTTCTATCTGGCCTACCTTTTCCAGGACCGGATCGAGAAATGGTCGCCGGACGGAAAACGCCTCTGGTCGCGGAATCTGCTCGGCGGGAAAAAGGCCGAGACGAAAAAAATCTCGTCCTTCACCCTGCCGGGGGAGACGTGTTTTAAAGATATCGCTTTGGACGGCCGGGGACATGTCCTCGTCCTCGGGGGACGCTTGGCCAAGGCCCCCAGCCGGACGGTCTTCGTTTTGAACACGGAGGGGGAGCTCTTGACGACGTTCACCCTTCCGGACACGAGCCACTGTCTTTACTTCGACCGCGGCCATTCTTTGTACGTCCGAGCCAATGACGGCATCACCCTGAAGAAATACAGGATCCTTTATGAATAGGAACGAAGAAGTTCTGAGGGCCGTTTCCGCTTCCCGGGCGGCGGATCGATTATCGCGGCGCAGGGCCCGGCTTTTAATTTTTGTTCGCGCCGCGGCCCTCGCCGTCGTATCGTTATGGTTGCTGTCCCGGCCGTCATCCGCCGCTCCGTCGAACAAAGACCGGCCGGAGACGGCCCGCGGCATGGATCGGTGCCGTTGCTGGGTTCTCATGGACATCGAAAGCTTTTACTGCGCACCCTGCCTCGAGCCCCTCCTGGCCCTCTGCCGGGCCCTTCCGGCCCGCGTCCAAGAGGATCGCATCCTGGGGGTCCTCGTTTACGAAGCCGCCGGCGGAGACGAACGATCCGAACTCCGTTCGCGCATCGTCCTGAAAAAATGGCAGGGTTTTCGAAAAACCCATGACATTCGATTTCCGGCCGTCGCGGATACGGGGCCTTTTTTCCGGGGATTCTTGAAGGACGGGATCGTCGTTCTTCTGGCCCATGAGGGCCGAAACGTCCTCCTGTCCTATACCCTGCCGTTGAAGGCCGGCCAATTGGAAGAGATCGTGGAGATATTGTCGGCTCGGGCCGAAGGTCCATGAGCCTATTTGTCCGTCGCCTCTATCGCCGGAAGATGAAATCGCCGCGGCGGATGAATAAGAATGACAAGGGAGATCGACATGATACAGCCGACGAGGATCAAGGTCCTGAACGCCAAAGACATCAAGAAAGGCGAGTTCGTTCTCTATTGGATGCAAGCCTCGCAGCGCGCCGAATGCAATCATGCCTTGGAGCAGGCCGTGCGGAAGGCTAACGAGCTGCGCCAGCCGGTGGTCGTCTTTTTCGGGCTGACGCCCTCCTTCCCCGAGGCCAACGAGCGTCATTACACGTTCATGCTGGAGGGCCTGGCGGAGACCGTCCGGAAGCTGGAGAAAAGGGGTATCCGCTGCGTCGTCCGCTCCGTTTCACCGGAGCTCGGCGTCCGGGTCCTATCCGAGCGGGCCTCGCTCGTCGTCACGGACAGGGGGTATTTGAGGATCCAAAGGAGCTGGCGGGACAAGGCCGCGGCCGCCCTGGATTGTCCGCTTTTCCAGGTCGAAGCCGATGCCGTCGTCCCCGTCGAAGAAGCCTCGCCGAAGGAGGAGTACGCGGCCGCCACGATCAGGCCCAAGATCCGTAAAAAACTGCCGGAGTATCTGACCGCCCTGAAAGAGCACCGGCCGGCCAAGGATTCCCTGGGGATGGATTTCGAGGAAAACGTGGACCTTGAGGACATCCAACGGGTCTTAGGCCGTCTCCGCATCGACACGAGCGTGAAAAAAACGGAATTCTACACGGGCGGAACCGACCAGGCGAAAATGCACCTCCAGAGATTCCTCAAGGACAAGCTCGACCATTTCCACGACCTGCGCAACAATCCGACGCTCGACTATCTGTCCCACCTGAGCCCGTATCTCCATTTCGGCCAGATCTCGCCCTTATACGTGGCCCTCGAGGCCCTGGAGACAAAGAGCCCGGGCCGGGAGGCGTTCCTCGAAGAGCTCGTCGTCCGCCGTGAGCTGAGCCTGAATTTCGTCTTCTACAACAGCCTCTATGATGTCTATGAAGGGCTTCCGGCTTGGGCCCGAAAAACGCTCGAGGCCCATAAAGCCGACGCCCGGGCCGCGGCCTACTCCCTGGCCGATCTGGAATCCGCCCAGACCGAGGATCCCTATTGGAACGCGGCCCAGCTCGAGGTGATCCTCACCGGCAAGATGCACGGCTATATGCGGATGTACTGGGGCAAGAAGATCATCGAATGGAGCCGCACCCCGGAGGAGGCCTTCCGGACGGCCCTTTATCTCAACAATAAATACGAGCTCGACGGCCGGGACCCGAACGGCTTCACCGGGGTCGCCTGGTGTTTCGGAAAGCACGACCGGCCGTGGCGGGAACGGCCGATCTTCGGCAACATCCGCTACATGAACGACCGGGGCCTGCGGCGGAAGTTCGACGCCGACCAGTATGTCCGGATGATCGAAGGCTTTCGGGAACGGCTTTCGTTCTAATTCAGCCTCGAACAAACGGCTTGGAGCTGGCCGCCCCGGGTGGCCGTTTCAATTTTATCAAAGCCCAGACTTTTCAGAAGATCGAGAATCAAGGCCGGCGTCGTGCCGGGAGGGAATAGAGGTGAGTGGATCTCGCAACAGACGCGGCGAACCGTTTCTTGGCGCAGGGTTCTGCTCAGGCCCTTCAGAACCGGGTATTCGTAGCCTTCGACATCGATTTTGACGACGTTCGGCGAAGGGAGACCTTCACGACTGAGGAAGTCATCCCCGGGAATGACGCGAACGGATTGCGACGGATCGCTGCCCTCCGTTTGGATGAGGCTATTCGAGGCCCCAGTCATTCGTCGTGAATGAAAAAGAGGCTTGTCCTCAAGGCGATCCCCCAAAGCCAAAGGAACGGAAAGAATTTGGCTGAGCTCATTCAGCCGAATGTTGGCTTCCAGCGTCTTGAAATTCCTCGGATCGGGCTCAAACGCGATGACCTTGCCTTGATGTCCGACTTTTTTGGCCATAAAAACGCTGTGCAGGCCTTGATAGGCTCCGACATCCAAGGCGACATCGCCTGGCTGAAGCGATTCGAGGAGAGAACGAAGGATCGCCCGCTCATCCATCTCGCCTTCGATCAATATGGTTTCCAGCGCGTTCATGTCCTGGTAATTCTTTGCGTAGAACCTGGCCGATATATCCTCAAAGCCGAGCGAAAAAACATAATCCTTTGGATGGAAAAACCGAAAATGCAGAGATTTGAAGAATGAGCCCAAATGAAAAAATCTGGCGAGTTGAACGGCCGATTTATTTCTAGACAGAGATTTGATCTTGTCCATGAAAGCTAAACTCCTCTTGTCGCTCAGGCGGCATTATTCGACCACAATAAAAATTATATCAGAACGGGTCGCTTTCTGACAAGCTCCTCGGCAATCTCCATTGCCATCGAGCCGGAAGTCTGGTAATTTTGGACCGTGACTTATGACACGATCGTCGTCGGCGCGGGGATCGGCGGCCTGTTCGCGGCGGCCCGGCTCGTTCGCGCCGGGCGGAGCGTCCTCGTCCTCGAAAAGCTCCCCCACATCGGGGGGACGAGCTATATCTTCCGAAGGGGCGGCTACTTTTTTCCCATGGGTCCGCTGTCGTTCAGCCATCCCGCCCGGGTGGAGTCATTCCTGCGGGACGTCGATATCGAGCCCGGGATCGAGTTCAAAAGAAACCATTTTCAGCTCGTGACTCCCGCCCTCGATGTGATTTATTCGCGGCCGTTGGAAAGCCTGCGGAACGATCTTCAAAGCGCTTTTCCGGTCGAACAGCGGGGCCTGGACCGATTTTTCTCCGAGCTCGGCGGATGGATTCGGGATCTCAAGGACATCGAGACGTGGCATCCGGATTTCCGGCTTCCCTCGGAGCCATCGAATTTTTCGGCCGCGGCCGAGGAGGAGATCCTCGGACGGCGGGAGCGGATCCCCTCTTGGTCCGCGATCCCGGTCCGGGAACTACTGGACGAGGTCATCGCCGATCCGAACCTCAAGAACCTCCTCGGCTCGCAGGGAACCGGTCCTCCCGTGATGTCCGCTCTGAACCTGGCCTTCATGTGGCGGGCGATGTCCGACGTCGGCATTTGGTTCCCCTCCAACGGCCTTCACGGTCTCTGCCGGATGCTGGCCTCGTCCGTCGCTTTCGGCGGGGGAAAGATCATGACCTCGACGCCGGTCGGCCGGATCCTCGTCGAGAGCGGCCGAGCCGTCGGGGTGAAGACGGCCGACGGCGAGATCTTCACGGGACAGTGGATCGTCTCCAACGCCGACTATAAAAAGACGTTCCTGGAGCTGATCGATCCGGTCTTAGTCCCGCCCGAACATCTCGATCTCGTCCGGAACGTGCCTTACACCGGCTCGGAGCTCTGCGTATATCTCGGCATCGATCCGGCCCGGGTCGATTTCCGCCGGATGAGGGCCGAACATCTCTTCTACCGGAAAGAGATCCGGCCGCAATCGGATTCTCCTCCCGAGGACTTCGACAACCGCGAGATCGAGATCTGCCGCTGGTCCGAGAACGCGCCGGATTCCGTCCCCCGAGGCCGGGCGTCGCTCATTTTACGCGTCGATTTTCCCCACAAGGAAATAGCCGCTTGGAGAACGGGGGAGAAGGCCCGTCGGGCCGGATACCGGGAAACGAAGAACCGGTTGGCCTGGAAACTCATCCGGACCGTTGAGAACGTCCTGCCCGGTCTGTCGTCCGCGGTCGAGGTCTTGGAAACCGCCACGCCGCTGACGTATCAGGACTGGGGCCAGAGGACAGAAGGCTCGATTGCCGGCTGGACCTGGTCGGCGGATGCGGCCGCCGGCCTTCCGGGCAAATTTCTCATCGAGACACTGATCGGGAATCTGTTGACGGCGGGGATCTATGCGGCCAAAGAGCTGTTCCTAGGCGGCGTTCCGACGGCCATGCATACGGGGGCTTACGCCGCCGATCTCATTCTCCGCTGAACGCTCTATTTCCAGATGTGATATTTTTCGACCAGGTGGTGGGGCTGATAGGACTGTTTGGCCTTGCGCAGGCCGGGCACGCCCATGTCCTGTTCCCGGTTGATAAAGGCGTAGCCGGCCAGCTCGTTCTTGATGAACTCCCGGTTCATCAGCTGGGCGAGGCCTTCGTACTTCGGGCTGACGATCTCGATGTGGATCACCGCCGTATCGGGGTTCAGCTGTTCGCCGATGGAGAAGGCGGCGACGGTCCCCTCGACCTCGATCGCCCCGCCGGACAAGCCGAGCGCTTCGAAATGGGTCAAGGCCTGTTGTATGGCGTCCTGCTGGGCTCCGGCCATCGGATTGAGCGAGTCCTTCTCGCCGACCCATTCCTCGAAGAGGCGGCGACAGGCCTCCAGATGGTCGGCGGTCAGCTTCAGGTACCTGTGGGCGTGGTTCCGTTCGAATTTCCTGATCCGGTTCCGCTTGCCGTCGTATTTTTTTCCCTTGAGCTCGATGAGGTCGCGGGTCGCGTAGACGTAGTCGAAATTATCCGGATCGGTCGCGCATTGGAATCCCTCGGAACAATATCTCTCGGCGAACGACGCGGGAATCCGCGACAGACGAGGAGCGTGCTCCAGGCACGTCCGGATCGTCTCCGGAATAGCCGAGGTTCCGAACGGCTGAAGGAAGTAGGCGGGCTCGTCGGGCGGCTCGAAAAGAAGGCAGAGGTTGTTTTGGATGACCGTGAAGCGGGGATGGTCGAAATTCCGCCAGATGAAAGTATTGCCGAAATTCATCTCGCAGGCGTCGATGGGAACGCAGGTCAGAAACGACCGGAAGATGTCCCGGTCCTCGAGGCCGACAGCCTTGAACTCGGGGTAGCGGGGCGGATTCATGCGGATGTCTTGACCATGATCACGCAGCGGTCCTTCCGGCAGCCTTCACACCAGGACGGGTCCTTGGCCATTCCGGCCGGCGCGGCCGAAGCCCGGACGAATCCGCATCGTTCGAAGAACTCGGGAATGGTCGTCGCCAAAAAGACATCCGTGGGGGTTTCGTCGAGCAAGACCCGGACGAGCTTTCGTCCCAACCCCTTTTTGCGATAGCGCGGATCGACTCCCAGGGCCACCAGTTCCTCGCAATCGGCCCGATATTTCAAGGCGACTATGCCGGCGATCACTTCGCCGTCTTCGGCGACCCTGAACCGGTCGTTCTCCAGTCCGGGATAGTCGAGGCCGAGGGATTCGGCCAGCCGCCGGATCCCGGGGAGGTCTGAGGTACGGGCTTTCCGGATTTTCATGACCCGTTATTATACCACTTGGTCTCCGGCGGGCAACATGTGTAAGTGTTCCAACGTCAAAGCGGACGGCGGGCGAACCGGATGAATTCCTCAACGGACCCTCCGTTCAACAACGGGACGCTGTCCAGGATCTTTTGAATGGGCCAGTCCCACCACTTGATCTCCAGCAAGGCCCGGATGTACTCCTCCTTGAACCTGTAGAAAAGGAACTCCGCCGGGTTGCCCCCGACAACGGCGTAGGGCGGGACGTTCTTGACGACGAACGACCGGGCCGCGACGATGGCTCCGTGTCCGATCTTGACTCCCGAGAGGATGGTCGCTGCCATGCCGATCCAGACATCGTTGCCGATGACGACGTCGCCCCGCGAGGCTGGATGCCCGTCCTGGAATTTCCCGGGGAGATCGAAGCGGACCCGGAACGGGAACGAGGAGACCCAACGGCTGGGATGGTTCCCTCCGACGAAGATCTTGACATCGCGCGAAATGGAACAGAATTTCCCGATCACGACCTTGTTCTTGTCCCCTTCGAAATGGATGACCTCGGGCGCTTCGTAGCTGTAAGCCCCCAGGCTGAGGACGCCGCTGTCGATCCATGGCTGGGGCGAGCGCAAAGCTGCCAGCCCCTTGCTCGATAACCTGCCGATCGGCCTGAGAAGGAGCTTAGAAATGACGTTTCTCATGGAGGACCCTATCTTTAATAAATTCGTCCGCCTTGTCAATCATGCCCGAGACCCGTAATTGTCGATAGAGCCTGTCATTTTTATCGGTCCTTTCGGGGCGGGAGCTTGTCCTTGACGCAAAAGATATGGAAGGCGCGGCGGGGATGGCGCGTCGTCCAGGGCAGGCTCAAGACCGAAACGATCACCCAGAACTTCCGCGGCTTCCATTTGATATAAGCGCATTCGCTGCGCAGTGCCTTCCAGCCGTGGACGCCGCTGACGCGATAGCCGAGGGCGCGCATCTCGTCGATCTCCCAGCCGGAGATGTGGACCTGGCTGCGGTTGCCGTCGAATTCATGCTGTTCTAGGAAGCCGTTCGGCGTGAAAATGATGACCTTCCGTCTGGCCAGTCGTTCCATGACCTCGATGAGCCGGAGGGCGTCCTTCTTTTCGAGATGTTCGATCAGGTCCAGGGCGACGACGACATCGAAGGATTCCGGCGGAAATTTCTTGTCCATTTCCAGGACGTTCATCTTCCGGTACTCCCCGTGGATGCCCGCGGCCCGGCTTTTATCGATGGACGGCTGGAAATTGTCGACGCCCACGACGCGGGGGATCTTCTTGGAAAACGCCCGGACGGGAGAGTTGGCCCCGCAGCCGACGTCAAGCAAAGACTCGCAGCCCGCGCACTCCTTCTCCAGCATCAGGGCGAACTGATTCCGGACGCGGCCGAAGAGCGTCTCGTCGATCTTTTTCAGGAACTTCGGCAGGGCCATCCGCTCACCCCTCTCCGCTCGAGGTTTCGGCGCGCGCCTTGAGGGGCCAGCGATAATCGAAGCGGCCCGAAAATCCATGGTGCATGCCCAGCCAAAACGCCTTGAAGCAGGCGAAATCCCGGATTTTCAGGCTTCTTAAGAGGACCAGCGGCAGGCATTTCCCGAAAAAGAGGGCGTGATCGAGGAGGGCATGCAGCCCGGACGAGAATTTTCTGATATAGAGGACCTGGCTCCGCGATAGGTAGTAATCGGCGAGCTCGGGATAGGGCTGGATGGAACCCCATTGTTTGTGCCAAATGATGCTTTCGGGCACGACCCAGCAGCGGAATTCCTTCTGTTTCAGCCGCGTGCACAGATCGACCTCTTCCAGATATAGAAAATAGCGTTCATCCAAGAGACCGACGTCGCGGAGCGCCCGGGATCGAAGGAGCATGGAACATCCCGAGACGGCGTCCACTTCGCGCCGCTTCAAGAATTCCGCTTCGCTCTTATTCCTGTTCAAGCCGAGCAGCCGGGCCCGGCGCCCGAACCGACCGACGCAGATCCCCGCGGAATTGATCCTGTCCGGCGCCCGATGAAAGAGGACGAGCGAGCCGGCCGCGCCGATCCGCTCGTCGGCCCGGGCGAGGCGGACCAGTTCGATGAGCGACCGTTCGTCCACGATCGTGTCGTTGTTGAGGAGCCAGACGAAATCGAATCCGGCGTCCAGGGCGTGACGAATGCCGACGTTATTCCCGCCGGCGAATCCCAGGTTCTCTTCCGTCCGGATGATCGTCAGCTCGGCCTCGTCCATCTTTCCCTGCCGCCATTCCGCGATCCTGGCCGCCGAGTCATTGGTTGATCCGTTATCGACCAGGATCGTCTTGAAAGCGGGATAATCCAGACGCCGGAGGGACTCGAGGCATTCCAGGGTGTCTTTCCAGCCGTTCCAGTTGAGGACGATGACGGCGACGCGGGGCCATTCGCGGTTCTGAGGGTTCATTCTCGCCCTACCTTGACACCTTGGCCTTCATTTTGTGAAGGCCGGTCCGAATCCAGGATTTCTCTTCGGCATCGAAAACGCGAAACCAGAGAACGACGACGAAAACGAGCAGGACCAAGGCGAAGACCGGCGTTCCCCACGCAACCCGCTTCAAGCCGATCCCGACGACCGACAAACCGGCCAGCCAAAGGGCCGCCTGCCCGGTCCCCCCCCCGAAAAGCGCGGAGAATTTGAACTTGCCGAGTTTCCGGGCGGCGATGAACATGAGGACCATATCCATCGCCACTCGGGTCGTCCAGGCCAAAGCGGCTCCGGCGATCCCCCATGCCCGAATCGTCAGCCAGGCCAGGGGAACGTAGACGACGAGCTCGGCCAGATAGAATTTGGCCACGAGGTCGGACCGGCCGATGCCCTGCAAAAAGCCGTACGGCACGATCGTCAGGGAATAGAGGAAGAAACCGACGGCGATGATCTGAAAAACCAAGGTTCCTTTTAGGGCGTATTCCGCCCCGAGGTAGAGACCGAGGAATCGGTCGGCAAAGAACACTAGGATCACGGCCACGAAACCCATCGACACGAGAAGAAACTTGACGGACTGCCGGAAAAAAAACCGCTTGAGTTTCTCGTCGCCTCCGCCCTGGAGAGCGCTGAACATCGGGAAAAGGGTCATCAGTAGGCTGTAAGGAACGATGCCCAGCCGCATCACGGCTTCGTAGGGCGCCGTGTAAAAGCTAACGGCGGTCACCGTCAGGAGGGCTCCGATCAGGAATCGGTCCAGATAGACCAGAATGGGGCCGAGCGCATTCGAGACCATCACCCAGATCCCATAGCGGAGCACGGGTTTGAGCGCCTGGCTCTGGAACACGAACCGGCGGCGCAGAACGGGAAAGACCTTGAAACAGAGAACGATTAAGACGACGAGCGTCAGGAGGCGGGTGATGATCAGGAGAACGATGATCCCGGGAAGCTTCAGGCCGAGCGCCGCTCCGAGGGACGGCAGCCCGTAATTGAGAACGCTCGACGGGATCTTGACCAGGTTCACCAGGTCGAACCGCTGGCGCGCTTCCAGGGCTCCCCGGAATGAGGCCGAAACGAGGACGGGGGGAAGCGAGACCGCCAGGAGATAGAAGGTCGTTTTGGATTCGCGGATGAAGCCCGCGGGGATGTTCAGGACGTGGTCGATGAGATAGGGGGCCGAGAGGGACAAGGCCGCCGCTCCGAGAAAGCCCATGAAGGCCTGGAAGGTCACGGTCGTCCAGAAGTAGCGCGGGATCTGCTCCATGTCCCGCTTCCCCAGGGCCTCGGCAACGAAGCGGGTCGTGGCCATGCCCAGGCCGAGATCTAGATAGCTGAAATAGCCGAAAACGACCCAAGCGAGGGACAGGATGCCGAAGCGTTCGGTCCCCATCAGGCGGATCGTCAAGGGGATGGTGGCCACGCCGACGATGACGGGCAGGGCCAGACCGGCCAGGTTCATGAACGTGTTCCGGGCGATCACGCCTCCGCTGATCTCGAGAGGGGATTCGTTCGGATTCATGGTCATAGCGCTCTGGCGTCCATATTATATTTCAATCCGGATAAAATCCAACCATTATGAACGATCGTCCCGAGTCGAATCTTAACCGGCGGCGTCGAACCCGGCAATCGTCGGGGGGGATGAATCCAGGGGTGAAATTGCCTCGCCCCTCATCACCGTTAAGGGTGATGAGAGGCGCTTCCGCTCAATGGCCCGGTCCCGCCCTCCGTTGTTTCCCCCCGATCAGGCTTTGTAGTAAAATACGGCCGTGAAAACGCGAGGGATGGCGGTCGGGATTTTGCTTCTGGCCGGCGCCGCTTTCGGGCAGAACCGGCGATTCGATATCCAGGTGTCCTTTGGCGGCTGGAGCTTGTCTCCCTTCCGGTCGATCGTCGAGAGGGAGTGCGAACGGCTGATCAAGAACGAATTCAACAAATTGGTCGAGTCCGCGATTCCGAACGACCTCCTCACGCCGCTGCTCTCGAGCGTCGCCCTCTCCTCATCCGGCCATTTTTTCTCGCTGGCCGCGTCGTATCGTTTCGGAGAGGGGCGATTTTCGGTCGGACTGCGGGGCGATTATTTCGATTCCCGGGTGCCGTATTCCCTGTCGGTCAACGAATCCCTCGAGATCTGGGGATTCCCCTTGGCCGCATTGGAAGGGCAAGGCCAAGGCACGGTCCGTCTCAGCGGGTTAGCCGTCTCGGTTCTCGGACGCTGGACACCCCTCATGACGAAACGCGTGGATCTGTCCCTGCAGGCCGGCCTGATGATGCTCCCTTTTCAAGGCAAGATCTTGCTCGATCTGACGGCGGCTTTGAAGACGGCGCTCGGCGACCTCCAGTTTTCAGGGAGCTTCGACGATACCTTCGACGAGATCCGGGATCTGGGCCTCGATCTGCCTTCGGTCATTTTCTCTCCGACGCTCGGGATCGAGTTCCGCTATCGATTCCTCCCCGACGCCGGATTCTCTCTCAACGCCACCCTTGCCCAGGGAACTTTCTTTTCGGGCGGCCTGTTCTATTCCTTTTAGCCGTTTCCTAGATCTTGATCCCCGCTAATATGACGAGCGCTTTAGTCCGGACATAATCGCTGCTCGTGGCGCCTTGGCCTTCGCTGGCCGCCGTCTGCTTGAACAGGTTCGCCAAGCCCATGTGGTAGCGGCCTTCGATGGTGAACTTCAGGCCGCCCAGGTTCACCTCGAATCCCGCCCCGAAGACCAGGCCGTAATCGAGCTGATTAAGGGCGGTCTCTCCGTTCTCGTCCTTCTTGAGAAGGTCTTCCTCGCCCTTCTGGGTTTGTCCATCCGAGGTGTAGGTATATTTCGCCTTACCGTTCAGGATATAGCCGACCTCACCGCCTCCGAAAAGGTACGGGGTCGATCCGGGCAGGATCTTGAACTTGAGGAGAACTGGGACGCTGACCGCGTTCATGGCCACGTCGACATCGAAAGTGACATTTCCCCCGCCTTGGGCGGTCGCGTCATACGTCCCCTGGAACTTGACTCCCTTGGGCATGTACATGAGGTCGACTTCGAAGCTGAACTGCCCGCCGATCTCGAAACCTATGCCCCCCATCGGGCCCATCCGGGCCTTGATGTACTTTTCGTACTCCTGGCCTCCGGCCGCCTCATCAGCCCGGCTCTTGTCATAAGAAATGTTCGAATTGGTCAATCCGCCGAGCAGTCGGATCCCTCCTCCGGAATAGACTTTCGGAGCGGCGTAGCTCACCGGTTGCTGATAAACGGGGGCCTGGGCAGGTTGCTGGGGAGCTTGCACAGGCGGCTGCACGGGCGGTTGAACCTGTTGCACGGGCGGTTGGACCGGCTGGGCCGCCCCGGTGCTGACGATGTCCACGACGCTGGTATTGATGTAAGCGGAGAGCTTGGTCCCCTTGCCGTCGTCGACGATGATCTCGAACCATTCGCCGATCTTGTTGTTCGATTCCAGGATCGTCCCGAGCTGCAGCGTCTTGACCACAGACGCGTTCCTGTCGGGCTCGGAACGGACATTGGCCGCCTGGACTTTGACCTTGAGGACGTAGTTCTGAGAGGCCAGAACAAGTCCGGTCGACAAAAGAAGCACGGCGCAAAAGAGGATCAGGAATTTTTTCATGTCCACTCCCTTCTAGGATTAATCATTCGGATGCTTTCAATTTAATCGATTTTTGTTCGCGCGTCAAATCCAATTTCATTCAGTTCCATCCAGGTTGACTTTCTTTTCGGGCATTCGATATAATCAGGCCGCTTCGCCGCGGTGTCCGACTCATGCGGAACGTTTATATCGTCTTTCTGGCCAGTAACGATCTAGGGTTTCGGCGCCTGATCATGCCCTTGGGACCGCTCGCCGTCGCCGTCGCCGTCCGAAGATCCGCGTCCTTCAAGAGCGACGACCTCCTTTTCATCTGCGACACGTTCCGCGAAGTCCTCCACAAGGCCGAACGCCATAAGAACGATCGGGTCTTTTTTCTGGCCTCCTCCATGCAGCTCATCCGGGGAGTCAATCAAGAGACCAATCCGGCCATCCTCTATGGGAAGACGCTGAAAAGTCGTTTCCCGAACGTCATCTCCTGCGTCGGAGGCCCTGACGTCTCACTGAATCACGACGACTACCTCGCCCATTTCGACCTCGTTTTTCAAGGAGAGATCGGGACGACCGATCTCCTCGACCTCATTGGGTCCGGCGTCCGTTCCTTCAATTCCCCGGCGCCGGCCGATATGAACGCGGAAGTGTTCGATTACGAGCTGCTGCGGGGGAAGAAATACCTGGCCGGTACCCTCCAGACGACCCGCGGCTGTCCTTTCGATTGCAGTTTCTGCAATATCGGCCATATCTATGGCCGAGGAGTTCGGACGATCGATCCAGATCTTCTCGAGCGGAGACTCGAGTCCCTGGCGACGATTCATCGAGGATTCGTGATCTTCGGGGACGACAATTTCGGGGGCGGCATCGAGGACAAGATTCTGGAATTTCTGGATGTCATCATCCGCTTCCAGGAGCGCCGTCGCTACCCCTTCGTTTTCGGGATCCAGGTGTCTCTAAACGTCGCTCGTTATCCCGAAGTCATGAAAAAACTGCGCGAGGCCAACGTCACGGCGGCCTTTGTGGGCGTCGAGAGCCCGTCCGAAGAGGCCCTCGCCGCCTCCCGCAAACGACAGAACCTATGGGGTCCGATGCCGGAGCAGGTCGAAACATTTGTCCGGCACGGGATCGTCCCCTATCTCTCCTTCATTTTGGGCCTCGACCGGGAGCCCGAGGATGTCGGCCGGCGCCTCCGGGACCTCCTCGACATCTGCCAAACGCCATTTTTGATGCTGAACCTGATTAATCCCGTGATCGGATCGAGGTTTCGGGCCAAGGCCGCCGCCGCCGGCAGACTGCTCGACCATCCTCTTTATTTCCGATATAACCTCATGCCTTTGAAGACGGGTCGGCCGTATGCGAAGATCGTCGAGGACTACGGCGCTCTTCTTGCTTGGTTTTATGACAGCCGGAGGCTTCTCCGGTATTGCGGGAATCTCGAACGTAAAAGGAAGGACGCTCGGGATCCTCGGATCCAAAGGCTTTTCATGGCCCACGTGTCGTGGTTCCTGATCCTCAAGCTCTTTGGGTTTTATGCCGGGATCTGCTTGAAGTCCGGGGCCTTGACCGGGCTCTTTAAGACAATCAAGTTGATCGGCCGGCCGAAGGCGGAGGTTCTTGATTTTCTCTTGATCCGGGGAACGGCTCTCGGCTCTAAAAGATCGATGGCGCAGGCCGTCCGGAAAGTCCGGGCCGGCCTGGACGGACTCCGGAAGTCCGCTTTGTATCCTTATGATATCCCCGGCGATTCCCGGCGCACGCTTTCATCGGGAGCGACGGCCCGTCCCATTGACAAGCGTTCTTGCTCAAGAGCGGGAATGGGAACGTCTCAATAGAGGTCGGAGCCCTCTCGGATGACGCGTTCAACAAAATATATTTTAGTCATCGCCGCCCTCATTCCATTTTTCCATGCCGCGGCTTTTTCGCAAACCCTCTTCGGGACGTTGAAAGGTCGGGTGATCGATGCGGCGAATAAAAAACCGCTCGGCGATGTCGTTGTCCTCATTCGAGAACACCGTACGAACATGCTCACGGACAGGGAAGGACGGTTCCTCGTCGGACAAGTCCCAGCGGGATCCTATACCGTCGATTTCGTCCAGCCGGGATATGCGGGCCTGACGAAAACGGACGTTCGGATCCGGGCCGGCGAATCCACCGTTCTTGCCATTGAACTGGCCGCGCTCGTTCCTCAACTCCGGGTTCAGGTCAACGTCCAGGGCGAACGCCTTCCCGCCGAGGAGCGGAAGGCCTCGAGCGTGGCGACCCTCAATTTTGAAGAAACGGTCAGGATGCCGGGGACGGTCATGGACGTCAGCCGGGCTTTGAACGCTTTACCCGGCACGTCCCACGTCAGCGAGATCTCGAACGATCTCATCGTTCGCGGCGGAAGTCCCTGGGAGAATGGATTCTATATCGACAACATCGAGATGCCGAACGTCAACCACCTCCAGAGCCAGGGCAGCAGTGGCGGGATGATCGGCATCATCAACGCCCTCTTCATCGAGGACGTCAATTTTTATACGGGCGGGTACGCGGCCCGCTTCGGCAACCGCATGTCCTCGATCATCGACATCAAGTTCCGCGAGGGATCGCGCGAACGGACGACGTACCAGCTGAACCTCAACTTGGCCGGTTTCGGCGCCAGCGCCGAAGGTCCGTTCCTGGGAAAAAAGGCCTCCTGGCTCTTCTCTTTCAGCCGGAATTACCATGACCTCATCGCTAAAATGATCGGCTACGGCGTCGCGCCGCGCTTCGGCGACGTCCACTTCAAGCTGACGTTCGACCCGACGCCGCGGGACAAGTTCACCCTCCTGAACGTCTATGGTCAAAGCGCCCTCTCTTATGGCTTGGACACGGCCGTCGGGGAAGGCTTCATGGGGGCCCTGGACTATTCCTCCCGGCAGAACACGGTCGGTTTGAACTGGCTCTCCGAATGGGCCGGCGGCGCGGGAAGTTCGAACACGACGCTCTCCTATTCCTTCTACAGGATCTCCTATCGCTTGACGGACCTGGTTCCTTCCTCGGCTTGGATGGACTATATTTTAAACGAAGAGGGCACCGACTCGCTCGTCCTCCGCAACATCAACGCCGTCAGTCTCGGCCGGCGGAACAAGGCCGAATTCGGCGCGGACATCCGTTGGGAGACCGCGGACTTCAAAAATTATTTCACGGAATACATCAATCGTTGGGGGATGGACATCCCGGCCGCCGACGAGCAGAGCCGGACGAGGACGTCGATGGCCGGAGCCTTTCTGACCTTCATCCTTCGGCCTTGGGAGCCTCTCACGTTGTCCGTCGGAGTCCGGGCCGATTATTTTTTCTATAACCGGCGGGCCCATCTTTCCCCCCGCTTTGCAGCTTCGTTCGGTCTGAGTTCGAACTTGACGCTTAATGCCAGCTTCGGGATTTTCCGTCAGGTCCTGCCGATGTTCCTCCTGGCGAGCAATGCCGCCAATAAATTGAACCGGGACCCGCTGGCCGTCCATGCCATCCTGGGGCTCAAGTTCGACCCCTCCGAGTCGCTCCGTCTGAGTTTCGAGCTCTATGACAAGGAATACCGGTATTTTCCATTAGCGCCCGAAAACCCGAGCTTGTTCGTCATGGACAGCGGGATCGATTTCGAGTTCTTCCGGACGTATGCGGCGCTCGTCGACACGGGGACCGCTCATGCCAGGGGCGTGGAGGTCTTTCTCCAAAAGAGGATCATTGAGAAATTCTACGGGATCTTCAGCGTTTCTCTGTTCCGATCGACTTTCCGGGACTATTTTGGGATCCAGAGGGACCGTGTCAACGACAATCGCTACATCATGACCGTCGTCGGAGGCTATAAGCCCAACGACAAATGGAACGTCAGCGTTCGTTGGAACCTGGCCGGCGGCGTGCCGTACACGCCGTTCGATGTAGAGGCCTCGCGGCAGGCTAATATGGGCATGATCGACAAGAGCCAGATCTTAGCCCGCCGCTATCCGGACTACATGACGTTCAATTTTCGTCTCGACCGCCGCTGGGTCTTTTCCCGCTCCAGCCTCAATCTCTTCCTGAGCATCGTCAACGCCTTCAACCGGAAGAACATGGACCGTTATTATTGGAACCGGATCGAGAACAAACCCGATGTCGTCTACCAGGCGCCGCTCATCCCCGTGTTCGGCGTGGAATACCGTTTTTAGGGTGGAATCGGATGAATATCCTGACCTGCGCCGGCGTGTTGGATAAGATCAGCGGATATAACCTCACCCCTCGCCGTCTCAGCGTTGAATTCAAGAGATTGGGGCATTCGATCCTATGTCTTTGTCATAGAAAACCCGCCGACTTTCTTCCGGAAGAGAATTCCGCGGATTTCCTTGTCCTTGAAGCGAAGGACTATTTCGCGCCCGGATCCCTCTTCGGAGCGATCGCTCGATTCCATCCCGACGTGATCTTCACCCACAATATGGCTCCGACCGACCGCGCAGGAGTCCGCTATGCAAAAAAACACCGGCTTCCTGTCTTTTCCATGGTCCACACGAGATATCGCCATTTCCTTCTCAACAGCGTTCCATTGAAGCCTTTGCGCATACCGGCCGCGGCCAAATATTGCGAAGATCGTATCATCCGATTTCTCAGCGCTTCGACTCTGGTATTCGCCCCGACGGAGGACATGAAATCATATCTTCAAGAGGTCGGCCTATCCCGAGTCGCGGTGGCGGGATTCGGGGCCGATTTAGACCTCTTTGTTCCCGGCCCGGACGCGCCGCCGGAGAACGGCGTCGTCCGGATTCTCTTCGTTGGGCAAATCCGGGAAATGAAAAATCAGATCTATCTCTTGAAGATGTCCCAATTTCTGCCCGACGGGTATCATCTCGACATCGTCGGGGGAAAAACCTGGGACGTTTTTTATTTTCGAAGATTCCTGAAAGAAATCCGGTCGCGCCGCTATCCGAAAGTCGAATGGCACGGAGAACTCCGTCCTCAGGAGATCGGACGGCTCTTTGCCCGAGCCCATGTGTTCGTCAATCCTTCCCTGCTCGACGCACAGTGCTTGGCCCAGATCGAAGCCCTCGTTACGGGGCTCCCGACTGTCCGCCTTTGCAGTGAACGGACGCGGGGCGTTACGGCCCATCTCAAAACGGCCATGCATCTGGACGAGAGAACGCCCCCTCGCGAATTCGCCTCGGCCGTCGTTGAACTCATGCGAAACGAGAGGCTTTACAGAGATCTGCGCCGCGGAGCTCTGGCCGAACGGGAGACGTATTCCTGGAGGAACTGCGCCCAGCGCGTTCTTTCATATTTTGCCGCCAGAGGAGCCACGGCCTTGCCGTCGGCCGAGCCGGCCGGAATAACAAGGGGATCATGAAACGGGCGGTCAGCATCAGCCTCGGGTCGTCGCGGCGGGACAAATGTGTCGAGATCGAGCTCCTGGGGCAGAGGGTCCGACTGGAACGGATCGGGACGGACGGCGATTTCGAAAAAGCCGCCCGGCTGTTCAAAGAATTGGACGGTTTCGTGGATGCTTTCGGCGCGGGCGGAACCGATCTCGGCTTTCTCGTCGGCCGGAAGTATTATCCCCTTCATTCCGCTAGGCCGATCTTTCGCTTCGTCAAAAAGACCCCGCTCGTCGACGGCTCCGGCCTGAAGGCCACTTTGGAAGGGCAGGTCGTTCCCGTCATGGACCGCGAGATCGGTTCTTTTCTCACGGAGAAGAAAGCGCTGCTGACAAGCGGCATCGACCGCTGGGGCCTGGCCAGGTCTTTCCTGGACGGAGGGTACCGCTGCGTCTTCGGCGATTTCCTATTCGCTTTCGGTCTGCCCCTGCCTTTGCACAAGGCCAAAAGCGTCACGAGCCTGGCCGTTTGTCTGATGCCCGTCATCAGCCGCCTGCCGTTCCGCTGGCTTTATCCGATCGGCGAAAAACAGGAGCGCCGGACGCCGAAATGGGGTCGATATTTTCGTTGGGCGGCCGTCATCGCCGGCGATTGTCAATACATCAAGCGATATCGGCCCGATGATCTGGGAAACAAGGTCATCGTGACGAATTCCACGACGGCCGAGGACCGCGACATGTTCCGCGCGGCCGGCGTGAAATATCTGATTACGACGACCCCGGTCCTGGACGGACGTTCTTTCGGGGCGAATTTGATCGAAGCCGCCCTGGTGGCCGTCTCCGGGAAGCCGCTTTCCCGGGACGATCTCAGCAGCCTGATCGACCGGATCGGGCTCAAACCTCAGATCATGGAGTTGAATTGAATGGACGCTTTTATCGCCGCTGGCGGGATCCCGATGCCGGGCGATCCCTTGTATCCCTTCGCCCAGGGAAAGCCCAAGGCCTTGTTGGAATTGGCCGGCAAGCCCATGATCCAATGGGTTTTGGACGCGCTCGAGGGCGCCCGGCTCGTCGATAGGATCGTGATCGTCGGGCTGGCGGAAGACGCCCGGCTCCACTGCGGCAAGCCGCTGTCGTTTTATCCCGGCCGCTCCGGTTTCTTCGAGAACGTGATGGCCGGCCGGCACATCATCCGGGAGAGCAACCCAGAGGCAGCCTTTGCCCTGGCTGTTTCCTCGGATATCCCGGCGGTAACGCCGGAGGCCATCGACTGGCTGATCTCGGAGACGATGAACGCGGCCCATGAGGTTTATTTCGTCGTCGTTCGGAAAGAAGTCATGGAAGCCGCATTTCCCGGCGCGCGACGGTCGTATGTGCATCTAAAGAGCCTGAATCTTTGCAGCGCGGATATGCATGTCCTGGGCATCAGCCGGGAGCCGGACAGCGAAGATGTGTGGATGAGATTGGCCGACGCCCGGAAGCACGTATTTCGCATGGCCTCGCTTTTCGGAGTCGGGTTTCTCGCTCGCGTCGCCCTTCGCCGTGTCAGTCTCGAAAAGGCGGAGCGGCACATCTGCGGGCGTTTGGGCGTGAACGGCCGCGTCCTCTTGTCCCCGTATGCCGAGATCGGGATGGACGTGGATAAACCCCATCAGCTCGAAATGTTGAGGATCCATCTGGAAAAAAGGAAAGTGCAGAATGTCCCGCCCGGTCCCGCGCAGTGAGACTCCTCCCGCCCGTGCTTTTCCGCGCGCCATGAGAAAGCGGGGGAAAAGAATCCCGCTGTCCCTGCTGGCGCGGACCGGAGATTCGTGGATCTGGTTCCTCGGAACAGGGTTGGTCTGGCTCGTCGGGAATCCGGAGTGGAAATCCAGAGCCGCGAGGCTCCTTCTCGGCCTCGTCCTGACGGCCGGTGCGGTTTTCGTCATAAAGATCTTGGTCAAGCGCCGGCGTCCGGACGGCGATTGGGGGGGCGTTTATCGTAAAATCGATCCTTATTCCTTTCCCTCCGGGCATGCCGCGCGGGCCGTGGCCGTCGCCGTGATTGCCTGGTCTTGGGCCGGCTGGCCGGCCGGCGCTCTTCTTCTCGTCTGGGCGCTGGCGATGAGCCTGGCCCGGGTCGCCCTTCGCGTTCATTTCCCGTCGGATGCGGTCGGCGGCGCGCTCGTCGGCGCCGCCGCGGGTTTCCTGACCCTATGGGTATCGTGAGCGTCATGAGGTCTCAGTTTCTTCGGAACGTCGCCCTGGCCGGATTCATCTGCGGGGCGCTCTTTCCGCTTCTTTTTTCCGACTCGCAGTCTCCGGAGTGGAAGTCCCTGCGCTTCTTTTATGACGCGAAGAAGATGGGATTGACGGTCCTCAAGTTCTCTCTCTCCATCGAGCGCCGGGATTCCCGCTATTGCGTGACGGCCTCGTTCCGGACGATCGGCATCGCCCGCCCTTTCTTCCGGATGGACACGACTCTCCGTTCCTATGTCAAGGAAGGGTCGCTCGAACCCGTGTCGTATGAACGGGAGGTCAACGAGAAACGGTTCTTGTCCAAAGCGCAGCGGTTCAAGGAAATTCTATATTTTCATCCGGAGGATTCGAAGATCCTGGCCGTGCGGGGTGATCCCCCCCGAACGAGAGAGGTGTCCGTTCCGCCCCAGACGAGGGATCCGCTGGCCATGTTTCTCAATTACTATCTTGGCGCCGAGGTGCGCGTCGGCGATCAGGTGACGCTCACCATCTATGACGGAGTGAACCTCCGCGATGTTTCCTTCAGCGCCGCACGTGAGGAGATCCCGACGCGGCTGTTCGGCCGGATCCAAACGATGTGCGTGAAGACCAGGACGTTCTTTTCGACATTTGATTATCAGGAAGGAACGATCAAGGCTTGGTATACGACCGACGAGCGAAGATACCCCGTCCAGATTTCGATCGACCTGCCCTCTCTCGGCACGATCACGTTCGTCCTGGTCAAGGTCGAGGTGCGGTAAGCGGATCCCGGCCCGCCGCGAAATAAGGGAGATCACCCCCGCGGTTTCCTTCTTCCCTGACGTTGACCCCTGTCGAGGGGTGTGTTATAAAAACGATTCATGAGGGAGATATGAGCGACAGGTTCACGGTCCGTTTCGCCCCGAGCCCGACGGGATATCTCCATCTCGGCAGCGCCCGGACAGCCCTTTTCAATTGGCTTTGCGCCCGCCACGCCGGCGGCCGGTTCCTGCTCCGGATCGAAGACACGGACCGGGTCCGGTCCGACGTCAAATTCCTCGAGGAGATCCTGGCCGACATGAAGTGGCTCGGCCTGGATTGGGACGGGGAACCGATTTTCCAAAGCCGGAGGTTCGACCTCTACCGGGAGAAAGCCGAGGGCCTTCTTCGGGCGGGCCCGGCGTACAAGGAAGGGGAAGCCATCCTTTACAAGGTCGTGCCCGGCCGGACGGTCGTTATCGAGGACATGATCCACGGCCGGATCACCTTCGAGACCGAGAACTTCAAGGACCAGGTCCTGATCAAATCCGACGGTTCGCCGGCCTACAATTTCTCCTGCGTCGTCGACGACGCGGCCCAGGGCATCACCCACATCCTCCGAGGCGATGACCACATCACGAACACCCCCAAGCAGGTCCTTTTTTATGAGGCTTTGGGCCTAACCCCGCCCCGCTTCGGCCACATGCCCCTGATCATGGGACCCGACGGGGCGAAGCTGTCCAAGCGCCATGGCGGCGTGTCGGTCACGGAATACCGGAACGAGGGCTTCCTGCCCGAGGCGCTGGCCAACTACCTGATCCTCCTGGGCTGGACGCCGCCCGACTCGATCGAGATCCTTCCCCTCGCTGAAGCGGCCAAGCTCTTCGAGATAGAAGCGATGAACGATGTCCAGGCGAAGTTCGATATCCAAAAGCTCAAATGGATGAACGGCGAATATATCATGAAAAAGCCGTCGGTCGGCCTCCGGCCTCTCCTCAAGGACCAGCTCCGCCGGGACGGATTCGATCTCTCCGCCGTTTCGGACGACTTCCTCGGCCGTATTCTCGAGCTCTACCAGATCCGGATCAAAACCCTCCGTGAGTTCGGCGAACTCGCGGATTTCTTCTTCAAGGACGATTTCCCGGTCGACGAGGAGGCCCGCGGAAAATACCTCGCTCCTTCCTCGAACCGGGACAACCTCCGGGAGTTCGCCGACCGGCTGGCGCGCCTGGACGAATTTAAGCACGACCGGATCGAAGCGGTCTGCCGGACGCTGGCCGAGGAGCGGAAGCTCAAGGCCGCCGAAATCATCCATCCGGCCCGCCTGGCCGTTTCGGGCAAGACCAAAGGGGCCGGCCTGTTCGAGATCATGGAGCTTTTGGGCCGGGACCGAACCATTCAACGCATGAGAGGCGCCGCGTCATGAGCGAGACAAAACCCAAGAACAATTTCATCCGCGACATCATCAACGAGGACCTCAAGGCCGGCAAGAACCAAGGCCGGGTCCACACGCGGTTCCCGCCCGAGCCCAACGGCTATCTCCATATCGGCCACGCCAAGTCAATCTGCCTCAACTTCGGCCTGGCCGCCGATTACCGCGGGAAATGCAACCTCCGCTTCGACGACACCAATCCCGAGACCGAGGAGCCCGACTACGTCCGGTCGATCAAGGAGGACGTCTCCTGGCTGGGCTTCGATTGGGAGGACCGGGAGTTCTACGCCTCCGACTATTTCGAGCGGCTTTACGAGTTCGCCGTCGACCTGATCCGGAGCGGGAAGGCCTACGTCTGCGACCTGAGCGCGGAACAGTTGACCGAGCACCGCGGCACGCTGACCAAGCCGGGAAAGGAAAGCCCGTTCCGGAACCGGAGCGTCGAGGAGAACCTCGATCTCTTTCGGCGCATGCGGGCCGGCGAGTTTCCCGACGGTTCGAAATCGCTCCGGGCGAAGATCGACATGGCCGAACCCAACCTCCTCATGCGCGATCCCGTCCTCTACCGGATCCGGCGAGCCCACCATTACCGGAGAGGCGACGCCTGGTGCATCTACGCGACCTACGACTGGGCCCACGGCCAGTCGGATTCGATCGAGGGCATCACCCATTCCATCTGCACCCTGGAGTTCGAGGTCCACCGGCCGCTTTACGACTGGTTCCTCATCCAGCTCGGCATCCACCGGCCGCAGCAGATCGAGTTCGCCCGGCTCAGCCTCAGCCACAGCGTCCTCAGCAAACGCAGGCTCCTCGAGCTGGTCAAAGAGAAAACCGTCAGCGGCTGGGACGATCCGCGCATGCCGACTATCTCAGGACTGCGCCGGCGCGGATACACGCCGGCCTCGATCCGCCGTTTCTGCGACGAGATCGGCGTGGCCAAGGCCAACAGCATCGTCGACGTGGCCCTGCTCGAGAACTTCATCCGCGAGGAGCTCAACCGAACGGTCCCGCGGGCCATGGCCGTGCTCCGGCCGCTCAAGGTCGTCATCGTCAATTATCCGGAAGGCCGGGTCGAGGAGCTCGACTGCGTCAACAATCCCGAGAACCCGGCCGCCGGGATGCGGAAGGTCCCGTTCTCGCGGGTGCTTTATATCGAACGGGACGATTTCATGGAGAATCCGCCGAAGAAGTTCTTCCGGCTCTCGCCGGGCCGCGAAGTGCGCCTGCGCTACGCCTATTTCATCACCTGTGTCGAGGTCAAGAAGGACCCGGCGACCGGCGAAGTCGTCGAACTCCACTGCACCTACGATCCGGCGACCCGGGGAGGGGACGCTCCCGACGGCCGGAGTCCGAAGGCGACCATGCACTGGGTCTCGGCCGATCACGCCGTTCCGGGCGAGGTCCGTCTCTACGACACGTTGTTCACGAAGCGGGACCCCAACGAGATCGAGGAGGGCTCGGACTGGAAGTCCAACCTCAATCCCAAGTCGCTCGAGGTCATCGCCGGTGCCAAGCTCGAGCCCGCCCTGAAGGGGGCGCCTCCGGGGAGCCGGTTCCAGTTCGAGCGGCTCGGCTATTTCTGCGCCGACATCCGGGATTCCTCACCGGACAAGCCCGTCTTCAACCGGACGGTCACCCTCCGCGACACGTGGGTCCGGATCACCAAGGCCGGCACAGAGAACGAATAAAAAAAGAGAATACAGAAAAAAGGATGCGGGGGACGGGCCTCGGCCCGCCCCCCGCTGAAAAAATCGCTTATTGGTCGGCGAACTTGAAGATCGTCAGATAGCCGTGCTGGCTGATCTTGGCGATGAGTTCTCCGCTGACCTTTTCCACGCTGTCGCTCGGCTGGTGGTAGTCTGAGGTCATGGCCGCCATGTAATACACGAACGGCTTCTTGACCTGGGCGAACGAGGCATGGTCCGACCCGCCGCTGCCCACGCCGAGGGCGCTGCTCTGCAGGGCCAGGTCGAGCCCGACGTAATTGTTCATCTCGCGGGCGATGTCGGCGAACGGCGTGTTCTCGGTCAGGTTGACCGTGACGAACCAGGGCGCGCGGATCTTCTTGACCAGCGCTTCGGCCCCGGGCACCCCATAGCGCTGCATCGTCCGGGCGATGGTCGTGGCGTCATACGGCCGGCTGATCATGTCGTAGTTCAGATAGCCGATGGTTTTGTCCATCGGGAAGGCGGGATTGAGGGTGTAATAGCGGCTGCCGAGAAGGCCTTCCTCTTCTCCCGTCCACAGAGCGAACACGATCGAGCGTTTCGGCTTGACCGGATTGGTCGCGATCGCCTTGGCGATGTTCATGACCCCGATCGAGCCGGAGCCGTTGTCGTCCGCGCCGTTCCAGATGTAGTCCTGCCAGATCCCGTTGTGGTCGAAGTGGGCGCCCACGACGACATATTCGTCCTTCAGCTTCGGATCGCTGCCCTCGATGTATCCGAGAACGTTGAACGCCCGGACGAGGGCGGTCTTGGCCGTCGTGGTCATGGTGATCCCGGTCCCGGCCAGGTCCTTGGAGGCGGGTTTGAACGTCTTCTCGATCTGGGCCTTGAGGTCGTCGATCTTCTGCCCGGTGACGCCGAGGATGGCGTTGGCCATGTCCCGGGTGATGGTCATCGTCGGGACGTTGCTTCCGCCCATCGGGCCGCCGCCGCCCGTCACGCCGGGGATCGCGAGGCTCGTCCGCTGCCGGTTGATGATCGGCCGGTCGTCGTTGATGTGGCTGACCGCGGGCCGGGACATGTTCCGGAAGGTCGCCGCGTCATTGTTGACGTTGGCCACCTGGAAAATAGCCGCCGGTCCGAGCTTCTGGAGCTCGGTGATCTTGTTGAACCGAGCGGGCTGGCCCGCGCCGCCGGGGGCTCTCTGGCCGCCGGCCGGGGCCGCCGGGAAGTATTTCTCCTTGAGCTCTTTCTTGGCCTGGAAAGGCGATTTGGGATCGTCGCGGCCGGGCGCTTCGGTCAGGACGATGACGATCTTGCCCTTGAGGTTGAGGCCGGCGAGCTCGTCGAACTTGATCGAGGGCTCCTGAATGCCGTAGCCGACGAAGACGACCGGCCCGGTCATCGAGCCCATTCCGCTCCCGCCGCCGCGGCCGCCCATGGCCTGGTAATCGACGCCCGAAGCGAAATCGCGGGTTTGGATGGCGCCGGCCTTATTGATGGTGAGGCTTATCGAGCTCTGGACATCGGAGGTCGATTTCAGGCCGAACTCCTGGAAGTAGGTCCGTTCGGGGGGCGTTGCCGGAGTTCCGCCGCGCTGGCCGCCGCCCATGCCTCGGCCGCCGCCGAAACCCGGCATGTCGCCGGCGGGCTTGATGCCCCACATCTTGAAGAGCGACACGACGTAATCGGCCGCGATCATGTAGCCCTTGGTGCCGGTCTCGCGTCCTTCGGTCCAGTCGGACGCGATGAACGTCAGCATGGCCATGGTGTCCTTGGCGTTGATGGCCTCGAAGCCGGCCTTATATCTATCGGGCACCGGCTGCGGCTTATCGACCAGGCTGAGAGCCTTTTGGACATCCTCGAGCTTCATCTGCTGCTGGGGCGGCATCTGCGCCTGCAGCGAGAAGATGAGGGCGAACACGAAAACCACGATCAAAAAGTTTTTCCTCATGCGTCTCCTTTCATAGACGGTAAAATACCACTCTTTAGACGAAGGGACTTGGGAATTTCTTTCAATTTTTTCGCCAGACTCTCCATAGGGGGAGACAGCCGGCGAGAAGGCCTGTCCCGACCGCGGAATAGATGATGCCAAGGACGGGCCGGGGGATGGAACTGCGCCTTAAAAGGATCCCCGACGTCATCATCAGGGCCACGAGCAGCCAGGTCTTGGCCGAAAGAAAGCCGCCCAGGCAACTCCCGTCGCCGCGGGCAATGAGGCGGACGGTGTTCCGTTCGGCGAACTTCCGGATGATGAGGAATCCCTTGAGCAAGCCCGCGGCGATGCCCCCAACGGCGCAAAGGATCGAGCCGGGAAACGGCGAGCCGAAGCACCAGAAAAGGCCGGCCGTCGCCAGGCCGCAACCGACGACCGTCCATAGGGTCGCGGCGGCCAAGAGTTGCGTCCGGACGCGGACGGCCGGCTTCCAGCGTTCCGCCCAGTCCTTGAAACGGCTCATGATAAGCTGATACTGTAGGTCCGAACCGAGACGGCTGTCAATATCGATCCGAGAAAGGCATTTCATCCATGCCTCCAAGGAAAATGACTTATTCTTGTCTAATGATATAATGGATGAGTCTATTCAATCATGGAAGGCATCAAGGAGCAGAATATTTCAATGAGCAAGACAAAACGTGTTTTTTGGGCGGCGATTTTAGTCTTAGGCCTGGCCGGCTTCGGTCTCGCGGCCGCGCGGCAAGCCCAGCCCGGCGGTTACCACCTGCTGAAGAAGATCGTCATCGGCGGCGAAGGAAGCTGGGACTACATGGCATTGGACGTCCAGACCCGTCTCCTCTACGTCTCGCACGGCAGCGCCTTCGAGATCGTCAACGTTGATACGGGCGTCAAGCTGGACCCCATCACCAAATTGAAGGGCGTCCACGGCTGCGCCCTCGCGCCGGACAGGAACCGGGGTTACATCTCCAACGGCCGCGGCAACAGCGTGACCGTATTCGATCTCAAGACGCGGCAGGTCCTCGAGGAAGTCGCCGTCACCGGCAAGAACCCCGACTCCATCATGTATGACGCGTTCTCGGGGCGGGTCTTCACTTTCAACGGCGGGACGGCCAATGCGACGGCCATCGACGCGGCCACGAACAAGGTCGTCGGCACGGTCGACATCGGCGGCAAGCCCGAATTCGCCGTCACCGACGGCAAGGGCATCGTCTTCGTCAACAACGAGGACAAAAGCGAGGTCGTCTCCTTCGACGCCAAGACCCTCGAGGTCAAGAAACGCTGGTCGATCGCGCCCGGCGAAGGCCCGAGCGGGCTGGCCATCGACCTCAAGAACAAGCGCCTGTTCAGCGTTTGCGACAAGATCATGGTCGTCTCGGATTTCGAGAACGGCAAGGTCGTCACGACTATTCCGATCGGCGGCGGCCCCGACGCGGTCCGCTATGACCCCGGGACGGGGCTTATCTTTTCCTCGAACGGAGAGGGCACGCTGACCGTGGTCCGCCAGGAATCGGCCGACAAATACAGCGTTCTCGAAACGGTCAAGACGGCCCCCCGCGGCCGGACGATGGAGCTCGATCCCAAGACCCACAACGTCTTTGTCGTGACCGCGGAATTCGGGCCGGCGCCGGCCCCCACGAAGGAACAGCCGAAACCCCGTCCGACCCCGGTCCCGGGCTCGTTCCAGGTCCTCGTCTTCGGAAGATGACGACGACCTGGAAAAATATTTAATTTCTTTGACAGGCGTTCTCTCCTTGCGATACAGTTCTTTCAATTTTCGTATTTCGCCTCAGGAGGATGGATCATGAGATCATGGATGGGCATCACAAAATCGCTTTTAATGATGTTTATTCTCGTCGCCGCGGCAACGGCGGCCGTCGCCCAACCCTTTGACCCGAACACTTTCGCCGGCCTGCGCTGGCGTTCGATCGGCCCCTATCGCGGCGGCCGGACGAGGGCCGTCGCCGGCGTCCCGAGCCAGCCCAACGTTTTTTATATCGGCGTCTGCAACGGCGGCGTGTGGAAGACGACCGACTACGGCCGGACCTGGTTTCCCATCTTCGACGATCAGCCGACGGGCTCGATCGGGGCGATCGCCGTATCCTCCTCCGACCCGAACATCATCTATGTCGGGACCGGCGAAGGGCTGCAGCGGCCGGACCTCTCGGTGGGCGATGGCCTGTTCAAATCCATCGACGCGGGCAGGACCTGGACTCATCTCGGCCTGCGCGACGCCCAGCAGATCCCCCAGATCATCGTCGATCCCAAGAACCCCGACCGGCTGTTCGTCGCCGCGCTCGGCCATCCCTACGGCCAGAACGAGGAGCGCGGTATTTTCCGTTCGACAGACGGCGGCCAGACGTTCCAGAAGGTGCTGGGCAAGGACGCGGACACGGGCGGTTCCGAGCTCGCTTTCGATCCCAAAGATTCCGATATCGTCTATGCCGCCCTATGGGAATCCCGCCAAGGCCCTTGGGAGAACGCGGCCTGGTCGGGGGCCGGCGGCGGCCTATTCAAATCGAGCGACGGCGGCAAGACCTGGCAGCAGCTCGTTCCCGTCGGCATGGACGGCGTCGTCCAGGCCAATCTGGCCGTCGCCCCGAGCGAACCGCGCCGCATCTATGCGGCAATCGCCGTCGCCCGCGGCACGGGCCTTTTCCGCTCCGATGACGCGGGCGACACCTGGACGCGGCTGCCCGACTCGCGACCCGCGGGCCGCATCGGCGGCGGCGATCTTCCCCGACTCGCGGTTCATCCCAAGAACCCCGACATCGTCATCGTCGCCGCCACGGTCTCCTGGAAATCGACCGACGGCGGAAAGACCTTCACCGGATTCCGCGGCGCGCCGGGCGGCGACGACTACCAGAACCTCTGGATCAATCCCAACAATCCCGATATCATCCTGATGGCCAGCGACCAGGGCGCCATCATCACCGTCAACGGCGGCCGGACGTGGAGCTCCTGGTACAATCAGCCGACCGCCCAGCTTTACCATGTCGCGGCCGATAACGACTTTCCTTATCGCGTTTATAGCGGGCAGCAGGAGAGCGGTTCGGCCGGCGTCGCCAGCCGTGGCAACGACGGCCAGATCACCTTCCGCGAGTGGCATCCCGTCGGCGTCGACGAATATGGGTATGCCGCTCCCGACCCGCTTGACCCGAACATCGTCTACGGCGGCCGGAGCGTGACGCGCTACGACCGGCGGACTGGGCAGGTCCAAAATGTCGGGCCCAAACCGGTTCGTTCGCCCGACGTCCGGACGGTCCGGACACAGCCGGTCCTCTTCTCGCAGGTCGATCCGCACATCCTCTATTACGCCTCGAACACGCTCTGGAAAACCGCCAACGGCGGGCAGAGCTGGCAGCAGATCAGCCCCGATTTGACCCGCAAAACGTGGGAGATCCCGGCGAGCGTGGGCAAATACAGCAAGGAAACGTCGGCCCAGCCGGCGCAGCGCGGAGTCATTTACACCATCGGCCCGTCGTACATCGACGTCAACCGCATCTGGGCCGGCACCGACGACGGCCTCATCCAGGTGACGGTCGACGGCGGGCTTCATTGGAAGGATGTGACGCCGCCGCAGCTCGCGCCCTGGGCCAAGGTGTCGATCATCGACGCTGGCCGTTTCGACGCGCAGACCGCCTACGCGGCCGTCAACACCCTCCGTCTCGACGATATGCGTCCGCACATCTACCGGACACACGACGGCGGAAAGACCTGGACCCATATCACCAACGGCATCCCCGACGTCGCTCCCGTCAATGCCGTCCGCGAGGACCCGAAACGCAAAGGCCTGTTGTTCGCGGGCACGGAGCGCGAGATTTTCGTCTCGTTCGACGACGGCGACCACTGGCAGTCCCTGCGCCTGAACATGCCGGCGACGTCGATGCGCGACCTGATCGTCAAGGACGATGACCT
>JAPKZI010000148.1 GCA_026393865.1 Candidatus Aminicenantota bacterium | reverse complement strand
TGATGGCGATGAATCTGATGACGGCGAGGAAGAGAGCGTGAGAAGGCCCTGACCGGGAGGCAGGAAGAGGCCGAGCGGACGGCTGCCCGCGGCATCCGCTTTATTCGCTCAGCAACGTAAATCATTTTTCAGCAGACCCTATTTAGATAATCAGCGTTCGGCGAAAAGCTTTTTGAATTCTTCCTTGAGGGCCGGGACGACCTGAAAGAGATCGCCGACGATGCCGTAGTCGGCGATCTTGAAGATCGGCGCCTCGGCGTCCTTGTTGACGGCAACGATGACCTTCGAGGAGGACATGCCGGCCAAATGCTGAATGGCCCCGGAAATGCCGAAGGCCACATAAAGGCTTGGCGAGACGGTCTTCCCCGTCTGGCCGACCTGGTGCTGATGCCCGATCCAGCCCGAATCGACGGCTGAGCGCGACGCGCCGACAGCCGAGCGGGGGATGACCGCCGAAAGCTCCTTGAGCAGGGTGAAGTTCTCCGGCCCTTTCATCCCTCGGCCGCCGCTGACGATGACGTCCGCTTCGGTGACGTCGATCTCGGCCCCGCTCTCCTTGATCAGTTCGGCCACGCGGCCTTTGATCGCCCCGTCCTGGACCGCGATGGCTTTCTTCACGACCTCGCCGGCCGCGTTCCCGGCCGGCGCGGCCGCGAACACGTTCGGCCTAAGCGTCGCGATCTGAGGGGTCGATTTCAAGCGGATGGTCAGAAAGGCTTTGCCGGCATAGATCGGCCGGGTATATTCGAGCTTCCCCTCCTTCACCGCGACGGCCGTGCAGTCCGAGGCCAAGCTCACGCCGAGCTTGGCCGCGAGCCTCGGGGCGAGGTCCTTCCCCATCGCCGTGGCGGCGAAGAAGACCGCTTCCGGAGCGGCCTCTTTGACCAGACCGTGGAGCGCCCCGGCGAAACCCTGCGGCGAATATTGGGCCAGTTCCGCGTGCTCCAGCAGGAAGACCCTGGCCGCGCCGTAAGAGAAGATCGCCGGGTCGAGGCAATCCACGTCCGTCCCGATGAGCACCGCGCCCACATCCGTCCCGAGCTCACCCGCCCGCCGCTTCGCCTCGCTGAGCGCCTCGAGCGAGCTTTTTTTGATCTTGCCCTCGCGTGTTTCGATGAACGTTAAGAACATGTTCTTCCCCCCTCAGATGACCTTGGCTTCAGTGCGGAGCAGCCGGGCCAGTTCCCGGGCCGCCTCCTCGGGCGTCCCCGGGATGATCTTCCCGGCCTGGCGCGCCGGCGGCGTCGTCATGGCCACGATCTCGATCTGGGGCGCAACCTCGTCCTTGGTCAGGCCGAGATCCTCGAGGGTCACCACCGGAATGACTTTTTTCTTGGCTGCCATGATGCCCTTGAGCGTCTCGTAGCGGGGCTCGTTCAATCCCTTCTGGGCGCTGACGACCGCCGGGAGGGAGAAGACGACTTTTTCCATCGCCCCTTCGATCTCCCGGTGGGCGGCGCCCGAAGGCCCGTCGATCTCGAGCTTGGTCACGACATTGGCCTGCGGCAGGCCGAGCATCTCGGCGACCATGGACGGCACCTGGGCGTTGTCCGCGCCGACCGATTGCTTGCCGAATAGGAGCAGGTCGAACTGGGGATATTTCTTCTCCACGGTCCGGGCGATCATCCGGGCGACCCGCAGGCCATCGTACGTTTCCTTGAGTTCGTCCTTGATGAGCACGGCCTCGTCGGCCCCCATAGCCAGGCCTTTCTTGAGGATGACCAGGACTTCCTCGCCTCCGACGGAAAGCACGGTGACCTGGCCGCCCTTGGCCTCCCTAAGGCGGAGGGCCGCCTCCACCGCGTACTCGTCGTTGGGGCTGATGACGAAGTTCAGCCCGTCCTCAATGACCGCGTGGGTTTCATGGTTGATCCGGATCTTCGATTCCGTGTCCGGGACGCGTTTGACGAAAACGAGAATGTTCATGGCCTTCTCCTCTGAGGACGGGGACACGTACCAATTTAAGAAAATTGGGACATGACCCCTTTTAATTATCCGTCGAAACGGCGGAACAGCAGCGCGCCGTTCGTGCCGCCGAAGCCGAAGGAATTGCTCAGGGCGTAGACGATTTCGGCCGGCCGGGACCGGTTCGGGACGTAGTCCAGATCGCAGTCCGGGTCCGGGAACTCGTAATTGATCGTCGGGGTCATGATCTGGTGCTTGAGGCACAGGGCGATGGCGCCCGCTTCGACCCCGCCGGTCGCTCCCAGCAGATGGCCGGTCATGGACTTGGTCGAACTCACGCCCACCTTGCGGGCGTGTTCGCCGAAGAGGCGTTGGATGGCGGCCGTTTCGATCTTGTCGTTGAGCTGGGTCGACGTGCCGTGGGCGTTGATGAACTGGACCTCGCTCGGGTGGACGCCGGCATCGTCCAGAGCCATCCGCATGACCCGTTCCGCTCCGTCCCCGTCCGCCGCCGGAGCGGCGATGTGATAAGCGTCGCCGGTCATCCCGTACCCGACGATCTCGGCATAGATTTTCGCCCCGCGCTTGAGGGCATGCCCGAGCTCTTCCAGGAGCAGAATGCCCGAGCCTTCGCCCATGACGAACCCGTCGCGGCGGGCATCGAACGGCCGCGAGGCTTTCTGAGGCTCATCGTTCCGCTCGGAGAGGGCCTTCATGGCGCAGAAACCGGCCACGCCGAGGGGCGTGATCGAAGCTTCGGAGCCGCCGGCGATCATAAGGTCCGCTTCGCCCCGGGCGATGAGCCGGAACGAATCGCCGAGGCAGTGCGTCGCCGTGGTGCAGGCCGTCACCGAAGCCAGGTTCGGACCCCGGGCCTTGTACCGGATCGAAATCTGGCCGGAGGCCTCGTTGATGATGACCGAGACGAGGAAGAACGGAGAAACGCGGTCGGGCCCCTTTTCGTGCAGGGTCCGAACCGTGTCTTCGATCGTCCCGATCCCTCCGATCCCGGAGCCGACGTCGACGCCGCAGCGGGGGCCCTCCAAAAGAGCCGGAGGGATGCCCGCGTCCGCGACGGCGAAGTGGGCCGCGGCCAGGGCGTACTGGATGAAGGGGTCCATTTTCCGGACCTCCTTCCGGTCGATGAAATCGAGGGGATTGAAACCTTTAATTTCGCCGGCGATCCTGGTGGAGAAGCGGGCCGGGTCGAAATGGGTGATCGGACCGATCCCGCTCCGGCCGGCGAGCAGGGCCTCCCACGAGGCCTGGGTCCCGACGCCCACGGGGGTGATCAGGCCGATCCCCGTTATGACGACCCGTCGATTCGGAGTGTTTCTCTTCCGTTCTCCCGGATTAAGAGACATGGCCGATGATATAGTCCATCGCTTTGCCGACCGTCGTCAGCTTCTCGGCTTCCTCGTCCGGGATGTCCAGGCTGAACTCGTCCTCGAGAGCCATGACCAGCTCCACGGTGTCCAGGGAGTCCGCGCCCAGGTCTTCGATGAAAGAGGCTGATTCCGTTACCTGATCCTCGCTGATGCTCAGCTTGTCCGCAACGATCACCTTCATTTTCTTCAGTAATTCGTCTCTTTCCATGGGTACCTCCATAAATATTTTTATTCGGGAATTCTACATATACATCCCGCCGTTGACGTGGATGACGTGACCGGTGATGTAGGCCGCTTCGTCCGAGCAGAGGAACTTGACGGCATGGGCCACCTCGGCCGGCTCCCCGAAGCGCTGCAGGGGGATGAAGCCGAGGAAGGCGGTCTTGACCGCCTCAGACAGGCCGGCCGTCATCGGAGTGGCGATGTAGCCGGGCGCGACGGCGTTGACGGTGATTCCCCGGCCGGCCACTTCGCGGGCGAGCGATTTGGTGAAGCCGATGAGCCCCGCCTTCGAGGCCGAATAGTTCGCCTGGCCGGCGTTGCCCATCACCCCGACCACCGAGGCGAGGTTGACGATCCGCCCATAACGGGCGCCGATCATGGCCCGGATGACGGCCTTGGAGAAGTTGAAAACGCCCTTGAGGTTGACGGCGATGACGGCATCCCACTCCTCCTCTTTCATCCGCATGAGGAGGTTGTCCTTGGTGATGCCGGCGTTATTGACGAGATGGTCGATCTTCTTGTGATCCCTGAGGACGGCCTCGACGACGGCGGTCGCCTGATCGAGCCGGCTGACGTCGGCCTGGTGGACGGCGGCCGTCCCGCCGTCCGCGGCGATCGCCCGGGCGACCTCGTCGAGCTTCTCCTTCTGAACGTCGACGAGGACGACGGTCGCGCCCTCCCGGGCGAAGCGGCGGGCGATCGCCTCGCCGATCCCCTGCGACGCTCCGGTCACCACGGAGACCCTGTCACGAAAGATCATTCAAGCCCTCGCTCCACCGACGGCCGCCGCGGCCCTGGCGATCTCTTCCTGGATTTTGTCCTGGACATGGTTGGCCACGAAATCCCGGGCCTGGCGGACCGCGTTCTTGACGGCATTGGGATTGGAGCGCCCGTGGCCGATGATGCAGACGCCGTTGAGACCGAGGAGCTGGGCCCCGCCGTATTCGGAATAATCCACCTGTTTATAGACTTTCTTGAGATGACGCTTCATCAGCAGAAAGCCGATCTTGGCCAGGACGTTCTTCATGATCTCGCGCCGGGCCAAGGAGAGGAGCGTCTCGACGACGCCCTCGCTGACCTTGAGGGCCACGTTGCCGGTGAAACCGTCGCTGACGATGACGTCGGCCTTGCCCGAATAGATGTCCTTGCCTTCGACGTTGCCGATGAAGTTGAGGGAGGCGGCCTGGAGCCGCTCGAAGGCCTGTTTGGTCAGGTCGTTGCCCTTGCTCTCCTCCTCGCCGATGCTCATCAGGGCGACGCTCGGATTTTTGTGTCCCAGGACCTGCTCCATGAAGATCTTGCCCATGAGGGCGAACTGCTCGAGGTCCTGGGGCTGGCAGTTGGCGTTGGCCCCGACGTCGAGGAGCAGGGTCACCCCCCGCAGCGTCGGGACGAGGAGCGATAGGGCAGGTTTGTTCACTCCCTGCAGAGCGCCAATGACCTTCCGGCTGATATAGACGACGGCGGCGGTGTTGCCCATGCTGACAAAAGCGTCCGCCTGCCTTTCCTTGACGAGCTGGACGCCGACGCGGATCGAGGATTTCCCCTTGCGCCGGATGGAGAAGATCCCTTCGCTCATGTCCACCATTTCCGGGGCATCGATGATCGTGACCTTCGACCCTGCCTGTCCGAGGCGGTCGAACTCCCGTTTAATGAGGTTCTCGACGCCGACGAGCAGGATCTCGACGTTCAGGTCCTGGGCTGCCTGGAGCGCGCCCTGAACGGTGATCCTAGGGCCAAAATCCCCCCCCATGGCATCGACGGCGATCTTCACCTCGGCCCCCGGTTAATCTTCGACTTCTTTGATGACCTGGCGGCCGCGGTAGAAACCGCACTCCGGGCAGGCTCTATGGGGGAGTTTGGGGGTCCCGCAATTGGAACACACGGAAAAGGAGGGGACGACGAGAGAGTCGTTTCCCCGCCGTTTCCCTTTTCGGGAATGAGAGTGTCTTCGTTTTGGGTTAGGCATTTATCTCTTGTCTTTCACAAAGATTTTTAATTTGTCCAGCCGTTCGTCGGTCTCCTTGACCTGGCAGCCGCAATTCCCGTCCTGCCGGATCTTGCCGCAGACCGCGCAAATCCCCTCGCAATCCTCCGCACAGAGGGGCTTCACGGGGAAGGTCAGGTTGAGCTGCTCCAGGATCACCTCCCGGACATCGATCTGACGATTCTGGTAGAAGAGCTGATCGATATCCTCGTTATCGAGCTCGTCCTTGAGCTCGTGGAACGCCTCGGGAAGATAGACCAGGTCGAATTGGGAGTCGATCGAACATTCGTAGGGGATCAGGCACCGGCTGCAGACAAAGCTGAAGAGGGTCGTGACCCGGCCCTTGATCCAAATCTCCTCGCCCATTCTGGTCATGGTCAAGTCGGAGTGGACGGGCTTTAGGAAGACGGCGTTCTCCTCGACCAGCTCCAGACTCTGAAAGTCGAAGTCCCGGCTGATCTTCAGGCCGCCTCTCGTTATCTTGTCGATATCGATCAACATCTATTTTATCCAATGAAATTCGCCTTATTATACCAATTTGGGCTCCAATGTCAATAAAAAGGCCTGGAAAGCCCTTGATTCTTAAAAAAATCCGCTCGTTGGCGAGAGGCCAAGGGACGAGCCTTCGGCTCGCCACTCGCCCGTGACTTTTAACCACGGGCGAGTACGGCGGAAAGGACCCCCGGGCAAGCCCGGGGCCCCGGCCGCCGTCGACGCGGCGACAGGGTGGCCCCCGGCTCCCTGGGGAACCAGTCCCGTCGGTTCCCCCCGCGGCCAACCCGAGGGGACCCCCCTCCGCTATGGGAGCCTTGGGGCCACCACTGCCGTCGCGTCCTTGGATCCTCCGCCGAGAAAGCCGCCCGGCGGCGTCGTGATCTCCTTATGGTCGCTTTGGCCGTTCCTGGATCTTCTCTTATCTCAACCCTCATATAAAAGATGTAGGGTCGCGTCTACACTTTCCGCTTTTTCCTGAGGTAGCTGTGAGTTTGGAAAAGGGGGACGACGCATCCTGTCCCCCTATTTTCCTATAAGGTTTTCTTTTTTAGGGACAGGATGCGTCGTCCCCCTTTTCCCGTGAAGGATTGACACCGTACATTTTCCTAGGGGCATGGGAGATGGGGGAATGGCGAGGGACGGAATCGAACCGCCGACGCAGGGATTTTCAGTCCCTCGC
>JAPKZI010000028.1 GCA_026393865.1 Candidatus Aminicenantota bacterium | reverse complement strand
GATGTTCCGGGCCCATCCGAGTTTCGTCCGTCCATTTTCGCGAATTTCGCAGGAATTGACATGGCCAACTGACCGGGAGTACATTGCCGGCGTGCTCAAATGGGGAGATTCAGCGGCTGGAGCGGGAATTCGCGGCGTCCCAGGAAAAGCAAATTCCCTTGGCCTAATTCCTCTATGAGACCATTATCTTTCACCATAATCGCGAGCATTAATGAAAATGGAAACTATAGGCAGGCTTCACTGACGATCAGTCAAGACAAATTGGATGAACTGAGACAAGAATATATCGATTGTAGCCCATGGACACCAAGTCGTTATTATTTTGACAAGGATGCGCCTTATAATTCAGGATTATTAGGGCCCGCAGCTGATTCCCAAAAACACGATTATTGGCATGTCTTGTACCAATTGAATGGTTATGCGGCGAATTCAAATTCAATATTTTACGGGGAATGCGGAGGCTCGATTATTTTCTCGAGCGGCTATCGGTGTCCGGAAGGAAATTTCAGCGTAGGAGGATCATATGGTTCAAACCATATGTATGGAAGAGCTTTTGATTTTCAACAGCAAGAGGGAACAAGCAATTATGAATATTATCAAATATGGCAATCAGCAAAAGAGGCCGGAGCGTCAGATGCCTATTTGCATACAATAAGCGGATATGACGATTGGCATCCTACATACCCAAGTGATGCTACCTACAATCGAGGTCACGCTCAATGGCAATAAAACATTCATGGCGATATCAAGAAAGGAGTGAAATATGAAAATCTGCAAAATAGCTATCGCTGTTATTTTTTGTCTTTATCTTGTTCTTCCGAGCTATTCCCAAGAGACATCCTTATCTCAACAAGCCGCCAAGATCAAAGAAAATTATTTAAAGTTAAAAAGCCCGGATATTAAGGAAAGGATGAGGGCCGTGGAATATTTGAGCCACGTATCAACAAACGAAATCGGAATAAATATGATCGATGAATTCATCGATTTCTTTGCCGAAGAATCCGCTCGAATCAAAGCCGCCCAAAAAGCCGAGAATATTTCGTTCGGCACTATTCCAAAAACGCTCTTCCCAGATGGGGAGGAATTTCTTACATATAAAGGAAATCTCTGTATTTTGGCTGGGAAGTCCGGCAACTTGAGGGCACTCCCGCTTCTTATCGAATACTATGCGCATCCAGACGCCTATGTCGGATTCGGAGAAGATGCTGTCCAACCCTTTCTTGAAGCCATGAAGAAATCAGATCCTTCCCATGAGTTTTTATTTTATCTGGTTTTAAAATATTGGCTTTCGAATAAGAACGAAGGTTATAATGCTTCAGGCGCAACCCGAAAAACTATAAAAGATGTATTAATCGAGAAGGCTCTCTATAATAAAGATCCCGATAATAGATTTTCGGCCGTTCGCGCTCTGATCGTGGCTAATGATGAAGACATGGTTCCCGTTTTAAGAGAGATCGCGGAAAACGATCCTGGTCATTATGAAGAAGGTAAAAAAGAGATTATAGATAAAGCTCTTCCAGCCGGGGAAAAAGCCTCGAGATATCCAATCAGAGAGCTCGCAAAAGCCGAACTGGAGAAGAGGGGCAAGAAATAGCGGTTTTTTTTGAGAATATTCCTCCCTTTTCATCGTCTATATCCAAGAGGCGCATCCATCGCCATCACGGCGTCACTTCTCCCGGGGGCCGCCGGCCGGCCTCTGTTTATTTTGACCTAAGAGAAATTGCCTTCAACCCATAAGCGAGCGAGCGTATGGCACAATCTTGCGGAGTCTCCTTCGCTCCTCCTCGATCGTAGACACAATACCAAGCACAGCCTTGGCCCAAACACGCCACTTTGAGTAATGGGCACTGCGGTTTTATCTCTTTGTCCATTTTTCCCTCCTCTGAGAAAAATCTATCACTTAAGCGTCCCTATATATGAGGCGCGATCATCGACGCGCGGCGTCGTTCCAAGTTGGATTTATGCTAAAAAGAAAGAATCCATTCCGCCCCGGATCTTCTGGATAAGTCTGGTTTTTCCGATCTGTGAACGAGGCTACCCAAAAGATTGAATGAAACCATTCGTAACCGTTAACTTGTCGCATTGCTTCGAATGCGTCTATTGGCTCAGCATAGGCAAAAGCATCATATAGCAATAGCAGCGCTTTCTGTGGACCAACTTCTGCGTTTTGAAGTTTACGCCTTTTGTCATCGACTGCATGCTGTATCAACGTTACCAACTGACTTTGGATGTCACCCTCCCACATGCAAAGAGGAGTCCACAATACACCAATGGATAAACCATCAGCCGACAACTTCGCAATACTAATCTCACCTAAATTGTCCCGCGTTAGCTGTAATTCAGGAGAGGCTTCTCGTTGCTGCGTAGCATTAATATATGAAACTATTGTATCGAGGAGTTGATGACCATTCTTCGATGCTGGTCTCGGAATATGGGGGAGCCGCGTAATAATTAAAGCGTATTTTCCAAAAAGGACCCCGGCGGAGTCGGCGCGATCACGGATGGCTTTGGCAAAATCATCGCACTTTGCATTGTACTCTTGAAGCGAGACAATGCTTGTAACTTCGGCGGGGAAGGTTTCGCCATCAGCCGTTACAATGAAATCAGGCGGGTCATGCTCTACGGGATCAATATGTACTTCCCTGCAGCCGAAACGAGAGATGAGCGCGTGCTTCAGGGAGTCCACCGAAACGTGCTCTTCATTTATACGCCGGCGAGCCGGGAGCGGTTCATCCTTCACGATGCTCCTTTAATTGGTTCTCCCAAAGCGTCAAATATCCTTCCCCTAGTGTAGAATATTTCTTTCATCTTACGAGGTTTATCCCCGCATAGACAAGGAACGAAATAATTCCTGCCAAGAAATAGCCCGTGAGGCTTGACCATAAAGTTTTTTCAGGCAAAAAATGCTTAAAATCGATTGATATGGATTTGTTATTAAATCCCGGCAACCGTGACGAAGGGGAAACGCCCGTTCCCATCCCTGACTCTGAAGCTTCGTGTAGGGCGATGAAACATCGTCCGAACACGGAAGCTAAGCCCTTAGGTGCCGATGGTCCTGACTTGGAAGCCTCGTGTAGGACGACGAAGCGTCGTACTGCTCGGGGTGCCGAGTGGGAGAGTAGGATGTTGCCGGGTTTTTATTTTTTTGTCAAAAACGGGGAAGGCGCGTAGCGCCCCACCCCGTTCAGTTCGAGACGGATAAAGGAATCAGAGGCAAAGGAAGAGGCGCTCAAGGCTATCGCCGCCCTGAACGGCAAAGACCTCAAGGGCCGGGCCCTCAAGATCAACGAAGCGCAGCCCCTCAGGGGCGGATTCGGCCGCGTATCGTTGGGATTTCCAGCTACTTCTTGACCAGTTTCAAGGCCTCCTCGATCGCCTTGTCCAACTGGGGATCTTGACCCTTTAAAATATGTTCGAGGTCGTTGATCGCCACAATGTCGGGTTTCACGCCGCCGATCGTTTCCAGGTCCTTTCCATCGAGCGTATAGCAGCCCCACCAAGGCAGGCGGAACATCCCGCCGTTCATCAGCCCGGCGCCCGTCGTGAAAATCAGCCAGCCGTAGGTCGTATTCCCGACGACAAGGCCGCGTTTCAGGGTTTTGAATCCGTTCGTCGTCATTTCCCCGTCGCTCAAGGTGAATTCGTTCGTGATCACGACCACTGGTTTGTCGGCGAAACCGAAAGTGGATTGCGGAGTTTCGGACAGGCCGCGCTGGCGCCACTTGGCGTAAACGGGTTTCATCAAGGCTTCGAGGACCCGGTCATGAACGTTGCCGCCGTTGTTGAACCGGAGGTCGAGGATCAGGCCTTTCCGCGGCACCGCGTCGCGTTCGAGCTCACGAAGGAAACGGGCGAGGTCGCCCGATCCCATCGCCCGCATATAGAGATAAGCGACCGAATCTCCGGTCTTCTGTTTCACGACGTCCCGGCGGCCGGCGATCCACTCTTCGAGGAACAGGCCGTTTTCAGCGCCCGAGGAGATGGGTTTCACCGTGACCTCGGCCGTTTTTTGGCTCTGGGGATTCCGGAACGACAATTTGACCCGTTTGTCGACTTTTCCGTTGAAATATTTCCAGAGATTGACGGTCGGGTCCGCCGGCGTGCCGTCCACGGCCATAAGCTCGTCTCCGGGGGCGACCTGGTCTCTCCGGTCGTAAAGCGGGCCGTCCTTGATCAGGCGGACCAATGTGATTTTCCCTCCTTCGAACGACCAGACCGCGCCGACATGGGCGCTGGGTTCGTCGACCCGTGCCGCTCGGGGCATGTTGAACCCGGTGTGGGAGGAATTGAGCTCTCCGATCATGAGGTTGGCGTAATCGGCGAAGTCCTGGTCCTCGCGGACCTGTTGGAGCACGGGTTTGTAGCGGTCATACAAAGCGCGCCAATCGGCCCGATGGTGCTTGTCGTCGTAATAATAATACTGGAGGACGTAATACAATTCGCCGAGCATCTGTTCGTAGTCGGCGGTTTTGTCGACCAAGATTTTCGTGTCGAAAGCGACGGACCGGGCCTTCCCTGCGGCTAAATCCAGCCGGCCGATCCGGCCGCCGGTCGTATAGTAGAGAGCCTCGCCTTTCCGGTCGAGCTGCAGTCCGCGCAGGCCTTCCAAATTGGCCGGATGCGGCTCATACCGGCCGCGCTCTTTTTTCTTCAGACTGGTCTTCCACAACCGGCTGCGGCCGTCCATCGCCGAGACGAAGAGCACGGTTTCGTCTTTCGGGACATAGACAAAATCCTGCTCGCTGCCCAGGGTCACGACGACGACTTCCGTCTGGCGGTCGATGTCCTCGAGCTTGAGTTCGACCGGCGCCGGAACCTTTTCGGCCGGTTTGGCGTCGGGTTTCGTCTCGGGCTTCGGATCAGCCTTCGCTTCGGATTTCGCTTCGGGTTTGTCCTTGGATTCGTCTTTGGCGAAAAGCTTGTCGAAATCGTCCTCGTCGAATTCGGGTTTTTGTGGCTGGAGAAAAAGCCGGTAAAGGTCGTTCTGCCCGGTGAATTCGGGGAAACTGTGGCCGGTCCTGTTGGAGCTGAAGAGAAGCGACTTGCCGTCCGGCGTCCAGACGGGAGCGCCCTCGTCGTAAGCCGTGTTGGTCATCAAGATCGATTTGCCGGTCGCGACTTCGACGGCGAAGATATCCTGCTGGCCGTTCCGGGGAGCGGTGACGGCGAGATAGCGGCTATCGGGCGACCAGGTGAAATCCGAGGCGAATCGGCCGCCGAAATCCATTTCGACCAGGAGACGATCGTCTTTTCCGTCCGGCCGGACGAGACGGAGTTGCTTCGAGCCGCTGTAAAAAGCGAGCCACTGGCCGTCGGGCGAAACTTGGAGGCCGTTTTTGTCTTCGGGAGTCTTGGTCAATCGGCGGGGCTTTTCGACGCCGAGAGCCGAGACGGAGTAAACGTCGGGATTGGCTCCGGCGTCCGAAATATAGAAAACCGTCCGCCCGTCCTTATCCCAATCGACGCCCTGCTCCCGCCAGGGCGAGTTGGTGATATTGCGGGCGTAGCCGCCTTCCGTCGAAAGGACGAAGATTTCGCCCCGGACCACGGCGGCGATTTTTTTCCCGTCGGGGGAGACACGGAATTCAGAGACGGGATCGTTCTCGACAAAGAGGGTCCGGTTGTTCTTGGTTTCGGCCGGAGCCTCGACCGGAATCCGCCGCGATTCGCCGGAGGTCAGGTTGGTGATCCAAATCCCGAACTCGCGCTCATAAGCCGCCAACGGGGCTTTGGCCGCCACGGTCATCCAGTGGACGTCTCCTTTATCGAATTTGGTCACCGCCTTGGCCCCGGAACCGTCGGCGGCCGCGGTCCAGATGTTGTAGATCCCGGAACGGTCGGTGACGAAATAGATTCCGGCGCCGTCGGCCCGCCAGTCGGGCCAGAAGGAATTGGTCGCGTCTTCGACGATTTTTTTCGGCCCCCCGCCGGCGAGATCCATGGTCCACAGTTTCGCCGTATTGGCCCCGCGATAGCCGCGTCGCCACCAAAAATTGTTTTCCGATCCCCAGGAGAAGAGGAGGGTTTTTCCGTCGGGGCTGAGCCGGCCGTGCGAGGCGTAGTTCCAGTACGTTTCCAGAACGGGCAGTTCGTTGCCGCCTTTGATCGAGACTTTATACAAGCTTCCGGAAGAGGATCGGCCCGACCTGAAGATCACGAATTGGCCGTCGGGAGTGAAGTCCGTGGCCAGATCGTCACCGGTATGGAACGTGAGTTGGACGGGGACCCCTCCAGAGGCGGACACGATGAAAACATCATTGTTGCCGTATCGGTTGGAAGTGAAGGCGAGGGTCCGGGTGTCGGGCGCCCAGACGGGCTCCCGCTCATAAGCCGTATGATTCGTGATCTGAAAAGCCCGGCCGCCGTTGGCGGAGACGACCCAAATATCGCCCATATAAGAAAAGGCGATTTGGCGCCCATCGGGCGAGATCGCCGGATGGCGCGCCCCGATCAAAGATTTATCTTGAGCCACCACTGAAGAAGCCGAAAGAAAAAGAAACAGAGAAAAGAGGCCAAGAATAGGTTTCACCCGCATGACAGACTCCTTTTCGGAAATCCGAATGAGGCCATCCGGTTCGACGGGCATTATATGGCAAATTTCAGCTGTTTGAAAATGACTGCCTTTTTTTTGCCGCCGTGTGGTCCGGGCGCTTCACTTTTATTTCCAGGCTGGCGCGGGGGAAAACAGTCAAGCCCGATCGGCCTGCCCTGGCGGGCGAGACAAGCGGCGCGAACCGAGTCGGACCGGCTTCAGGCCGGCGGGATCGCCATAGGGGAAAACGGCCTCCTGCCGGCGGAGAGGATCCTAGGAGCCGCGGCTTGTTCCGGTTTAGAGGTCAGAAACCGCCGGATCGTTTCCAGGAGGGAAGGAAAATGGAGCAGATTGGCCACAAGTTCGCTGCATAGGGACCTATGGTAGCGCCGCGCATTTCCTTTCAGAAGGGACATTCCCAGTGCATATTGATAAAGCTACTCACCAATGAGGATTTCTTTTGGCGACCGGATGGGTGAACGGGCTTAAATGCAAAACAGATGTTTACACAGAATATCTGACAATCCCTTATCTCATCCGCCTTGCGTTGATACGTTCGCGGCGCCGAAACCCGATTTTTTAATCGGGGTAAAAAGCGCCGCTCAGTATTAACCCTGAGCATACCCCGGGCTTCAGCCCGGGGAGTCGAATGGGTTGATCACCGACGCCGCGGTGACCGCGGCGATAATAACGACTCCTCCCGCAATCGACCGCGCTCCCGGCGCTTCGCCCAGGACGAGGAAGACCCAGATCGGATTGAACACCGGTTCGATGACCGCGACCAGGTTGGCCGTAACCGCAGAGATGCGCTTGATGGCATAAGCGAAAAGGACGGCGGCCAGTCCGACCTGGAAGATCCCCAGGACCGCGACCGATGTGAGCGCCTTCGTCGTGAGGTGCGGAGCAGGCAGGAAGAGCGAAGCGGTCAGGCCGACCGCCGCCGTCAACGCGTGCGCAAGAAGCATGGATTCGAGCGAAGAGCTGGCCTTTTGCATCCGCATGAAGATGAAGGTAAAGCTGAAGGCCAGGGCGGACAGGACCGCCAGGAGATCGCCGGCGAGGCGTCCGCCCCCGAGCTTGTCCATGAACATCAGGGCCATGCCTCCGGCGACGAACAGGAAAGCGATCCAGTGCTCGACCCGGGCCCGTTCTTTCAATATCCAGGACCCGATGATCGCCGTGAAGATGGGCCCTATGTACTGCAGAATGATGGCGTTGGACGAGGTGGTGAGTTTGTTGGCCGAGACGAACAGGATCATCGTGGCCGCATAGGACAACGCGGCCGCCACCTGCGGAAAGGACCAATGGAGACGCGGCCGCTTGAGCCAGGCGAGGATCACGAGGACTGCGATAAGGCTCCGGACGCCGGAGATCGTCAGGGGGTGCCAGTCGATGAGCTTAATGAACAACCCGGCGATGCTCCAGAGAAAGGCCGCGGCGGCCATCGCCGGGACGCCCAGGGCGCGGGAACGGTTGTCCATAGTTCGGATCCTGTGAGACGGCTAATTTAAAGGAAATCGCCAAGGCGAGTCAAACGGCATACTTGCCGAAAGCGGGCCATTCCCGATTCCCTCTGCAGCTCTTTGATGAGAAAGTGACCATCCTCTTCTTCATTTTCGGGGGGATTTGAATGGTTGTTGTTCGTCCGGACCGATCGAATGGTCGGATTCTTCAAAAGCGGTATTTTTGAATATTTCCCGCGCTTAATCTATACTGAAAGCACGGAAAAAATAAGCCCTTAGGTAGCGAGAGTTCTGGAATATTAAAATATCCAACGTCCCATCAGGAGAATTGCATGAATCGCTTTGCTGCCCTCATCCCGATCCTTTTGATTACGATCGTTTTGGCGCATCCGTCCCTTTCCGCGGCCGCCGGGGAGGCGGCCAAGCCGGTGATTTCTCCCAAGGCGCGGCCGATTCCATTGTCCGATGTCCGTTTGACCGGAGGCCCTCTTAAAACGGCCCAGGACCAGAACGCCAAGTACCTATTAGCGCTGGAGCCGGACCGGATGATGGCTTTCCTGCGGAAAGGCGCGGGACTCGAAGCGAAGGCCGAGGGCTACGGCGGATGGGACGGCCCCGACCGCCAATTGACCGGCCATATCGCGGGGCATTATCTCTCCGGCGTCAGCTTGATGTACGCGGCGACGGGCGATCCGCGATTCAAGGAGCGGGTCGATGATCTCGTTGCCGAGTTGAAGGCCGTCCAGGAGAAGCATGGAGACGGCTATATTGGCGCCCAGACCGACCGGAACAAAGTCCCGGGAAAGACCCTCTTTGAACAGCTGGCCGGCGGAGACGTCCGGTCGGGCGGATTCGACTTGAACGGGATGTGGTCGCCGTGGTACGTCCAGCACAAAATCTTTGCCGGACTGCGGGACGCCTTCCGTTTCGCCGGAAGCCGGGCGGCGCTCGACGTCGAAATCAAGTTCGGCGCCTGGGCCGAGCGGATTCTCAAGAGCCTGAGCGACGAACAGGTCCAAAAAATGCTGATGACCGAGTTCGGGGGGATGAACGAGGTGATGGTCGATCTGTACGCCGACACGGGCGACACGCGCTGGCTGGCGGTCGCCGACAAGTTCGAGCACCGGTTCATCATCGAGCCGCTTTCGCGGCATGAGGATATCCTCCAAGGCAAGCACGGAAACACGCTGGTGCCGAAGATGATCGGAGCGCTGGCCCGCTACCTTTATACCGGAAACGAAGCCGACGGCCGGGCCTCCTTGTTTTTCTGGGACCGCGTGGCCCTCCATCACAGCTTCGCGACCGGAGGCCATGGCCGGAACGAATACTTCGGGGTGCCCGATATGCTCGATGAGATGATCGAAGGACGGACCGCAGAGACCTGCAACGTCTATAACATGATCAAGATCGCCCGGACGCTCTTCGCCCTCGACCCCCAGGTCCGCTACGCCGACTTCCACGAGCGGGCCCTTTTCAACCACATCCTCGGATCGATGGACCCGGCCGATGGGGCCACCTGTTACATGGTCCCGGTGGGGAAGGGTGTTTCGCGCGAATACCAGAGCATGACCCAGAGTTTCACCTGCTGCGTGGGGTCCGGGATGGAAAGCCACGCCCTTCATGCGGACGGGCTCTATTATGAATCGGGCGACACGCTCTGGGTGAATATCTACGCGCCGTCGAAGGCGACCTGGAAGTCCGCGGGCTTGAGCCTCGAGATGAAGACCGGATTTCCCGAAGGAAGCGAGGCCGTTCTCCGTCTGGAACTGAGGTCGCCGAAAAAAATAATCCTCGCCCTCCGCCGCCCCTACTGGGCGGGCGAAGGCTTCGGCGTAAAAGTCAACGGCGTTCTTATTAAAGATCCGGCCCCGGCCGGAGGCTACGTCCGGATCGAGCGAACCTGGAAAACGGGTGACAGCGTCGAGTTGACGCTTCCGAAGGCCCTTCATCTCGAAGCCCTTCCCGATAATCTCGAACGGGCGGCGATTTTGTGGGGACCTCTGGTCCTCGCGGGAGACCTGGGCCCGATCCCGCCGCGCCGGCCGCGGGGAGAGAGCGGCCAAGCCGCGGCGCCGCAGACTCCGGCCCCGGCCCGGCCGACGACGCCCGTCCTGGTCACCGGCGAAAAATCGGTCGATCGCTGGGTGTTGCCGGTCGAGGGCAATTCTGGCGATTTCAGGACCTCGGGCGCCGGCCGCGACCGGGACGTGGAACTCGTTCCGTTCTACCGGCTGCAGAGGCGCCTCTACACGGTCTATTGGGACATCATGACTCCAGAGAGCTGGGACCGAAAGGCCGCGGCGATGAAGGCCGCCGAGGAGGTCAAACGGAAACTCGAAGCGGCGACGGTCGCCTTCGCGCAGCCCGGACAAATGCAGGCCGAACGCGACTTCAACCAGATGGGCGGTACCTCGACTCCGGCCCAGTTCCAAGGGCGATACGGACGCCGGGCGACGGACTGGTTTTCGTTCGACCTGGCCGTCGATCCCTCGTCGCCGATGGCTTTGGTCGTAACCTACAATACCGACGAGCGCGCGAATCGGACGTTCGCCGTCCTCTTGGACGGATACAAGATCGGGGAGCAGGCCATCGCCCGCCGGAGTCCGGAAGCGCGGGAAAAGTTCTTCGATGTCGAATATCCGATCCCGAAGGACATCGTCGCCGGAAAGACGAAAGTCACCGTCCGCTTCGAGGGCCTCGAAAAAAGCGAGACCGGAATGGTCTACGGGATCCGGATCGTCCGGTTTATTCCCGGGAAAATTCGGATATAGGTGAATATACTTTATCTGACGGCATCGAGCATGCGGCCGGCGGGAATACAATACGGAATTTAGGAGGCGTCGACTATGGAGCAAAAGAGCGTATTGATCATCGGCGGAGGGATCGCCGGTTTGTGCGTCGGTGTCTATCTGCGTAAAAACGGTTTCGAGACCGAGATCCTGGAGATGCACACTGCGGCCGGAGGGTTGGCGACGGCCTGGACGCGGAAAGGCTACACCTTCGAAAACTGCATCCACTGGCTCGTCGGCTCTAAGCCCGGGGGCGAGATGAACGAGACCTGGAAAGAGGTCTTCGACATCGATAAAGTGACGTTTTACGACGGCGACATTTACCAGGTCCTCGAGAAAGACGGTAGCCGCCTGGTGATCTACCGAAACGTGGACCAGCTGGAGGAGGAGCTTCTCCTTAAAGCGCCCGAGGACGCCGCGGCCGTCAGGGAGTTCACGGGCTTCATCCGGAAGCTGGCCCGGTTCAAGATGCCCGGCGGCGACACGTTCTTCGCTCGTCTCGCTTCCTATCTCCGGGCTCTTCCGTATTTTCCGATGATGGGAAAATATGGGAAACTGACCATGGCCGACTTTGCCAATAAGTTCAAGAATCCGCTGCTCAAGGAATTTTTCGGCGCCGGATTCGCGGATCTGTCGTTCATCGCCATTCCGTTCATGCTCGCCTGGATGACGGCGGGCAACGCTGGCTACCCGGTCGGCGGCACGCCGAAACTCATCGGCCTCGTCGTGGACCGTTATATGTCCCTGGGCGGAAAGATCCGGTTTGGGGCCAGGGCCGCAAAAATCATCGTCGAGAACGGCCGGGCGGCCGGCGTTCTTTTGGCCAACGGCGAACGCCTCCCAGCCGATATCGTCGTTTCCGCAGCCGACGGCCATGCGACGCTGTTCGACATGCTGGAGGGAAGATATACGAGCGATAAGTTCAAAATGGTTTATGAAACCTTCAAGCGCTTCCCTTCATATGTCCAAGTCTCCTTGGGCGTCGCCGCCGACCTGAAAGACGAGCCGGGATTTTATTACGCGGCCCTTGACCAGGAAATCGTGATCGATCCGCAAACCAAAACGCATTCGTTCTCGGTCCGGATCTTCAATTTCGATCCCACCTTCGCTCCGCCCGGCAAGACTGCTGTGGTCGTGTTCTTCGCGACCGAGAACGATGGATACTGGCGGACGCTCAGGGACGATGATCGGTCCCGATACGACGCTGAAAAGGCCCGGATCGCGCGCGAGGTCACGGCCGTTTTGGAACATCGCTTCCCCGCGGCCCGAGGCAAAGTCGAGGTCGTGGACGTTGCGACGCCTGCGACGGTAGTCCGATATACTGGAAACTGGCGTGGCAGCATGGAGGGATGGCTGATGACGCCGGCCACCGGCATCCGGACGCTGCCGGCGGTCATCCCCGGCCTGAAGGATTTCTACATGGTCGGCCAGTGGATCAGCCCGGGCGGGGGGCTTCCCTCAGGGTTGTTGACGGCGCGGGCGGTGTCGCAGAAGATCTGCCGCGACCACCGCCGGCCGTGGAGCCCCAAATAAAGCTTCTTTTTTCGGTTTCGATCAGATCGGCCGCGCACCGGCGCTTCTGAATCTGATCGACTAAGCTGACGGGCTATGTAACGAATTCATGAGAATTCGTTACATAGCCCCTGATGTGAATACGCCGGATCATCCGATCCGGGATGAATTGAGAATTCCCGGCCCTCCGATTTGTCATAGAGATGTCGAGAGGCGCTTGACAGATATGCATAAAAGGTGCATACTCATGCATATGAGAACGACAATCAACATCGACGATACGATCCTCGGTAAGGCGTCCGAGCTGACGGGGATCAAGGAAAAGACGGCCCTGGTCAGAATGGGCTTAGAAGCTTTGATCGTCCGGGAGAGCGCCAAGCGGCTGGCCAAACTAGGTGGGACGGAAAAGAAACTCCAGCCTATTCCCCGGCGCAGAAGCGCCGGGTGAGCGATGGTCCTCGTCGATACGTCCGTATGGGTCGAGCATCTCCGTCACGGCTGCCCGGGGCTTGAATCCCTGCTCGATAAAGGAGCGGTCCTTTGCCATCCATTCGCCATCGGGGAACTTGCCTGCGGCCGACTTTCTCGTCGGGCCGAGATTCTCACTCTTCTTCGATCACTGCCCCAAGCCGCTGTCGCCGATCCAGAAGAAGTTTTGAGCTTCCTCGATGTCCATAGGCTCATGGGAATCGGACTCGGTTTCATCGACGTCCACCTGCTTGCCTCGGCTCGCCTCCATGAAGCGCCTCTTTGGACTTTGGACCGCCCGCTGCAAAGGACCGCGGAGAAGCTCGGAGTCGGATTCATCGCTTAAGCGGGCCCGAAGAAATATCTCAGAGGACCGGGCTTTCGATCGTCGCTTCGCTCCGATCGGCGGCCGTAAAATCTCCAACGAGAATTTCTTCCCCATCCAGGTGTCTTCTTCTATGGCACCGGGTGAGAAACCGAACTTGACGAAAACTCTTTGCCTGATATAATAAGTAAAGAACTTAATGTAAAGTAAAGGATACGCTTATGACGGTCGCCACCGTGTCTTCGAAAGGGCAGATCACGCTCCCCGCCGCCGCGCGCCGGGAGGCCGGGATTCAGCTTCATGACCGCGTCTTCATCGAAAGCCGGGACGGAGAGATCATCGTTCGGCCCGTTCCGGACTTGATGAAATTCAAGGGCTTCGCCGGAAAAGCTCTCCCCCGCGAGGTCGAACGGGTTGCGATGGCTCGCGCCGTCGCCAAACATGTGACCAGGCGTTCATGAAGACTTGGTTTGTCGACAGCAACGTCTTGCTTCGGTTTTTCACAACCGATGATGCCGGACAAAACGAGCGGGCGACGGCGCTCCTTAAGAGCGCCGCGGAAGGACATCATCGTCTTATCTGCGGCCCGCCCGTTCTATTCGAAGTCGCTTGGACGTTGCGGGCGACCTATCGCGTTCCCAGGGATCGGGTGTTGGCCGCTCTGCAAATGCTTTTTGCCCTGCCCGGTTTGGAATTCGCGGACGCGTCCATCGTCGGCCCGGCCTTGGCGTCGTCGTCTTTAGCGGGCGTCGAGTTCGCCGATGCTTACATCGCCGCGAGCGCCCGCGTGAAGGGGTGTGACGGAATCGCAACCTTCAACCTCAAGGATTTCAGCCGCCTCGGTCTGCCGACGGTTCGATTCTGAAATGAATTCGGTGACAGATGATCCAATCCCCAAATTCCCATATTTGAATTGAGTTATTGAATTATCTGTCACCGAAACCGGGGACATGGAAAAAGGGGGACGACGCATCCTGTCCCCAATTTCCCAAATCGAGGGGATGGACTCGATAGGCGTGAAAAATGGGGACAGGATGCGTCGTCCCCCTTTTTCCCAATTCCCTATTTCCTCAGGCGGAGTGAATGAATTGGGATATAGGTATTGCGTCTTCGATTTATTTAAGGGCGCGATAGACTGCGGTCGCGATCTCGATGTCCTGAACGGCCACCCCGGTGAGATCGACGACGGTGATCTGGCTTTCTGATGTCCGGCCTTTCTCCCGACCGGAGATGACAGCTCCAAGCTCGATGCACCGGTCCTCCTTGATTCGGCCCGCTTCGAGCGCTTTGTGGATCTCGCCCCTCAGTCGGCATTGGGATAGGCTGTCGGCCACGATCACGTCGGCCCGAGCGAGAATCTCCGGATCGAGCTCCTGTTTTTCCGGAGTGTCCGATCCGACGGCGGTGATATGGGTTCCCGGCCGCAGGTCGGCGGCCAAGAGGATAGGCGTTTTCGAGGGCGTCGCCGTGACGACCAGGTTGCAGGTCCTCAGGATCTTGGCCGCGTCCAAGGTGGTTTCCACCGAAAAACCGCGGGATTCCATGTCCCGTTCATAATTCTCGAGCTCTTCCGTTAGGGGTCCCCAGACCAGGACGTCCCGGCAGGTCGAGATGCGTGTCAACCATTCGAGCTGGAGCCGGGCCTGGACGCCGGCGCCGACGATGCCGATGCGCTCGACCTTTCGAGGCGAGCAGTATTTTGCCGCCACGGCGCCCGCGACCGCGGTCCGGACATCGGTCAGATGGCCTTCGTCGAGAAGGATGGCTGCGGGTTCGCCGGTTCGCTGCTTGAAGAGCAGCATGCAGCCGTTTCCCGACGGCAGGCCGATCGAGCGGTTGCCGTAGAATCCGGATGCGATCTTGATGACATAGAATTCTTCCCCCTCGATGAAACCGGACTTGATGTGGACCTCGCCCTTGTCCAGAATCAGCTCTCCGACCGGGGGAACGGTCGCCCGGCCCGAAGAATAGGCGGCGAAGCCCTCTTCGATGGCCGGGATCAAATCCAGGGTGGGAAGGACGTCCTTGATCTGGGCCAGGGTCGCGATCTTCATGGCTTTCCTTGCGGAGCGCGGCCTATTCTTTCCGTAAGGCCATGAGCAGATCGTGGATCCGGTCGAGCGCCGGGGTCAGGTAATCGTGGGGCAAGCCGAAACTGATGCGGACGAAATGGTCCAGGCCGAAATGGTCGCCGGGTACGATGAGCACTTTTTTTTCTTCGCGCAGCCGCTCGGCGAATCGGGTGGAGGGAATGTCCAGGCGGTAATGGACAAAGGCGATCGCTGCCGCCTGCGGCGGGGTGGTGCTGAGGATCTCCTGATGTTCGCCGATCCATTTTTCCAGGACGGGGAAGCCTTGGCGGATATAGCCCCGGGCGCGTTGGATGAGGCGAGGCCGGACACGGGGGGACAGGGCGATCGCCGCCAGATGGTTCGAAAGCATGGTGGCGCTCAAGGTCAAATATTCATGCCTCGCCCAGATCTCGTCGACGACAGGGGCCGGGCCGACGACCCAGCCGATCCGGAGCCCCGGCAAGCCGTAGGCTTTGCTCAGGCTGCCGACGGCCAGGACCTTTTCATACTTTCCGTAGACCGACGGCGTCTGCTCGTCGGTCAAACGCTCGGCTCCGGCGTACACCTCGTCCGCCAGGATCCAGGCCCCGGCCCGGCGGGCCGTTTCGATGATGGCCTCCATTTCCTCATTCTTGAGGATATAGCCCGTCGGATTGTTCGGATTGCAGATCGCGATCAGCTTCGTTTTCGCGGTCACCGCTTTCTTCAGCCCGTCGAGATCGGGCGCCCACCCGTTCTTCTCGTCCAGGGTAAAGGTCTTGAGATCGAGATTCAGGTTCTTGGCCAGACCCCAGATCTGCATGTAATTCGGCAGCATGACGACGACCTCATCACCGGCCGAAAGCACGCTCCAGAGGATGTCGTAATTGGCTTCGATCGCCCCCGCGGTCACCAGGACGTTTTCCGGACCGGCGCCGGGATACAAGGCGGCGATGTTTCTTCTCAGCTCGGGAATGCCGTTGGCATGGGCATAGTCCATTTCGGTCGCCAGCAATTTGGCCACCCCGTCCGGATCGTCCTGAAGGAGCTCTTTCAAGGTCAGCGGATGCACGCCGCTTTCCGAGAGGTTGTAGTCGACTTCCTTTTCGAACTTGGACATCATCCGTTCCATGACAAAAGGCTGGAAATTCGGCATATCTCATCCTCCTTTTCGTTTTATACCTGGATCTCGTAGACGTCCTTGATCTTGCCGAACGAGAGACCCGGTTCGAAAATCCAGGCACAGAGATCGACCGCCCGGAAATAAGGGAAAAAACGGGCCCGGTAAAACGCCCTTTGCGGGTAGTACCCTCGGGTCCATTCGATCGCGCCGAGGCAGCCGGCCTCGCGGACGTAGCGCAGAAAGGCGTGGACAAAATCCAAACGCTGTTTCCCGTCGAGGTCCGGGTAAGCCAGGTGATGGATCCAGGCCCATTTTTCGGCGGTCTTTCCGAGGTGGTCGTGATAAATGAAGTTGACCAGTCCCGCGATCCTTCCGTCTATCTCACAGGCGAGGGTTTGGACGACGCCGGGATGCAAAAGCTCCCAGGCCAGCCCTTCCCGGTCCCAGACAAGGGACAGCGTCACCGACTGCTGATAACGGCTGAGCAGGGCGAGGCATCCGTCGAGATCCTCGGGCCGGTATTCGCGGAGGCGGATCGATCCCTCCGGCTTGGGCGGCCGGTGGCTTCCCATGGCCTTGATGGCGGCGCGCTCCCATGATTTCAGCCTTTCCGAGGCGGCGACCCGGTCGAGGTCCAGAACGCGGGCGATGACCCGGAATTTTTTGATCCATTCGACCCGCCGACCCTCCCGGACGAATTTCTCGATCATCTTCGTCGACCGGTGTCCGGTCTCGAGTCCGAACAAAGAAAACGCGCACCGGTACCGGTCGTTGACGCGGAGGGCCTCCCCGATCAAATTCGAGGCCAACCCTTGGCGCAGGGCGTCCCGCCGGACGACGAGGAGACAGCAGTAAGTCGCCGGATAGATGCGATCGCGGAAATGGAATTTTTGCGGGACGTTCCCGAGAAAACCGATGATCTCGTCGCCCCGGTAAGCGGCGAGGACCAGGTCGCTTTCGTCGGGTTTGACCCGTCCGAACATGTAGCGGAGAAACGCCGGCCGATAGAAGTTCGGAAACGACGCGTCCCCGTATTCTTCCCGCCAGGAAAGAAGAGCCATGCGCTCGAGTTTTTCGTAGTCGCCCCGAAACGGTTCGATGGACAGGCCGGAGATCATGCGGTTCCTCGCCCCATGGGAAGAAAATTCCTTATATCATTGAGCGGAGACCCTGTCAATTTGATCGAAACTGGCCTCGCCCAGCCAAGGCGGCCGGAATCCCTCGGAATACGCACCAAGGACAGCCGCAGGACTTTGCCGCCTTGGGGGCTGCGGCGGCTTGACTTTCGTTTGGTGCAGGATAAGATAAAACTTTCGCGTGGCCCCATTGGCTGATTTGAAGGAGAGTCGTCATGAAAAAGTTCGTCTGCCTATCGTTCATCCTGGTCGGCCTGGGAGTTCTTGCGGCTGGAGCCGCATGGGCGCAGGAAACGGATGCGGAAGGGACCAAGGACCACCCCTTGCTCAGCCGGATGCCGGGATACTTCATCTCCCGAGCGGAAAATAAGGATTTCGACGCGCACTCTTTCTGGATCGACGGGGACAAGCAGGTGGACGTGGAAGGGAAGAGCACGCACATTTTTTATGTTCTTCAGCCCAATGCCAAGGAGCCGAGCCGGCTGGAGATCCTCCGCCAGTACGAAAACGCCATCAAAAAGATCGGCGGAAACGTGTTGGTCCACGACCATGACGGAAGCTCCTATATGAAGCTCACCCAGGGAGGAAAAGAGATCTGGGTGCACGTCGACGCCTACATCACCTCACAATACAACCTCTGGATCATCGAAAAGGCCGGCCTGGAACAGCAGGTCGTGGCGGATGCCGCCGCGTTCTCCAACGATATTCGGACGACGGGCCACGCGGCCGTCTACGGCATCTTTTTCGATTCCGGAAAATCGGCGATCAAGCCCGAATCCGAACCCGCACTGGCCGAGATCGCGAAGATGCTGAAGAACGACGCCGCGCTCAAGCTGAACGTAGTCGGACATACCGATAATGACGGGGCTCTCGAAACCAACATGAAGCTGTCTGAGGCCCGGGCCGCGGCTGTCGTCCAGACCCTCGTCGCCAAGTACGGCATCGCCTCCGCCCGGTTGAAAGCGTTCGGCGTCGGGCCCTTGGCCCCCGTGGCTTCAAACGATACTCCGGACGGCAAAGCCATGAACCGCCGGGTGGAGCTGGTCAAGCAGTAGGGCCTGGCCTATAGCCTCCGGTATTCACGAAGGAAGGAGGAGTCGGATGAAAAAAACGGTGTTGGCGGCGGCTGGGGATAGAATAGTGGATCGCCTCCATTCCATGCGGATCAGGATTTATTTTCTTGTCTTTCTCATGATGGCGTTGCAGGCGGCCGACGCGGCCGTCCAGTCTTCACCCTCACCCG
>JAPKZI010000118.1 GCA_026393865.1 Candidatus Aminicenantota bacterium | reverse complement strand
CTTGGACAAGGCCGAAAAATTCTCCGAGGTCCAGGATCGGCCCGGCTTGGCCGCCGCAGAAAAGCGGATCCGCCTTCCCTTGAACATTTATGGGAAAAGGGACATCGAGCGCGAGGCCGCGGCCTTCCGGAAAAAATATTCGCAGTTCCCCGGCGCCGAAAAATTCGCCAGCGAATGGAGAGCGGGGGCACTGGCGAATTTCAGGGCGCATCAGAAAACGCCCTTCCTCGAAAATGTTCCGATTCAGGGGATGGCCGTCGGCCCGCTGAAAATTCTGGGATTGCCCGGCGAGGTCTTCTGCGGGATCGGGCTCAAACTCCAAAAAGTGTTCGCCCCGCTCGTCCCCGTCGGCTACGCCAACGGCAGCATCGGCTACATCCCGTCGCGAAACGCCTACCGGGATGGATCGGATTACGCCTGCTATTGCGCGCCGATGTTCTACCAGGGGTTTCCGTTCACGCCGGAGATCGAAGGGATCATTCTACGAGAGAGCCGGCAGGTCCTGAGGGCGGTATAATCCTCGCGTTGCTTCGCTCCGTGGGTAACGCCTGATTCCATTCTCCGGCCATTATTAGTCATTGCCGGACGTCGTCATCGCTCCATGATCTTGTACTGGTAATAGGTGACGCCCCGGTCACGGTCGAGGAGGTAGAGCCGATCCTGGAAAATCCAGATTCCATCGGCGAAATGCGAGAGAGGGATCGCCCCGAGAAGGATCCCCTCGCGGTCGAATACCTCCAACTGGTACATGTCGGTCGCGCGGAGGTCGGTGTTCCCCGTCCGCTTGATGGTCACGCCCGCCGCCGAGAAGGACCGAGAGACGCTGATAACCTCTTCGGGTTTGATCTGGCGCCTATACGTCAAGACCCAGCTCCGGCCGGTATCATCGACCGCGACCCCGCGGGAGCAGGAGTTCATTTTGGGGCCGGTATAGCGAGTCATATTCGCCGAGGCTTCATATTTCCCCTTCTCGAGGACTTTCGTTTCGAAGTTCAAAGGCCGATCGGCCTTCCAAACGAGCTTCCCCTGAGGAGTATATTTCTCGATCCTGTTCTGGAAGGCAAACGAGACGATGATCGATCCGTCCCGCCCGACCGTGAAATGGAAAGAATTCCCGACCTGATTGGTCACGCTCTCTCCGTAGTCTTGAGGAGCGCAAAACTCGCTCTTAACAGACTCTTTTGCGTCAATAATTTTTAGGAGCGCTTTCTGTTCGACGACCTGTCGTCCAGGCACCGATTCATGGACGACATACAAATCCCCCTCCATCGATCGAAAGCAGTCAATATTACCCTTGAGAAGGCGGATCGATTGTAGCGCTCGGCCTTCCGTCGAAAAGATCTGGATTTTTCTTTGGGTGTCGTCCAAAGCATGGAGCCGCCCCATTCGATCGATGCTCAATGATCTTATCGAAGAAAATTCACCGGGGCCCTGGCCTTTTCTTCCGAATGAGATGATAAAATCCCCGCCCTTATTAAATTTTAAGATTCGGAAATTTTCAGAATCGACGATATAGAGATTCCCGTCCCTATCTTCGACGATATCTCCGGGCGAGCTGAAAGCCAAGTTTTCGTTTTGGCTGTCAACGTCGCCGAGCTTTTTGACGAGCTTGATATCGACCTTGGCTGTCGCGCCCCAAGTTCCGCCCTTGACGTTGTGGACGAGGCGGACGCCCTCCTTCGTCTCGACATTTTGGGCCAAAAGAAAAGGAAAAAAAGTTAGGAGGAAGGCCAGGGACGCTCCTCCCATAGTGAATGGACTCTTCATGTCTATTCTCCTTTGATCCGGAAGGCGATGAAGTCGTGGCCCTTGACCGTCGTTCGCCACGGATAGAGCTCTTTTCCCTGCCTCGTCGTTCGCCCTCCCGTCTTCAGGTCGGTCACGACATAGGTCCGGCCGGGCTCGAGGTTCAAGGGGAAGATCGAAATGTCCGCGGATTTCGGTCCATAATTCATGACGGCGGCGGCCGGTTCGCCGTCCCCGGATGTTATGGCCACATCCATGTCCCCGCTCACCCCTTCGATATCGAACGGCCGCTTCAGCCCATGGCGGGCCAGGGCGAAATCCAGGACATCGCGGATGAGGTCGGGCATCGTCCCGGCCGCCTCCGCCAAGGCGAACGGGACCGTCACGACCGCGCCTTTGCCGACGGAGTTGACGAGGACCGCGGCCGATCCGTCCTCGAACTCGGCCGCGCTTTTCGCCGTTGTCGGCTTCCATGAAGCCAAGGCCGCAGCGCCGACCCTGAAACGCGCTCCTTGTTTGACCCGCGTGAAAAGCGGTTCGTCCATTTCGAAGAAGGCGTGCCGAGCGGCCTTCTGCTCCTGCCCTCCGATAAGCGCTTCCCGATCGAACTGGTCTCCGAAGGGAATCCGCGGACCGAACAGAAGAACCGTTCCTCCCCGTTCGACAAAGCTCTTGATGAGCAGGCTGTCCGTGTCCTGCATCCCGGCGATATCCGGCAGGACAAGGACGTATTTCCCGGCCAGTAGATATTCGAGCTGCTCTTCGTTCAAGTGATACGGATAATAAGGAAGGATCTCCTCGCCTTTGGGCGGAATGAAGGGAAGGATCTCGGCCGCCAGGCCGAGCCGCCGGAACGCGTCGAGGGCGGGAACGATACACTCCGTCCAGCGCTCCACCCACCAGTCGTTATAGGGGATATAGACGGCGAGGTGGCCGGACGCGTTGGCGACGTCGCGGGCGAGCATCTGGAAAGCCTTGAGTCCGTTCTCCATGGCCGGCGCGGTCTTCCGGACCTCGGCGACCGTTTTGCCCATGGTGTGGACATTGTAATGATAAGTGAAAAGCGTGATCCCATCCGGCCCATAGCAGGACGCGGCGCTCAGGATCTGGTCATAGACGTCATCCGGGCCGGCCAGATATTGGCCGGCGAAGCTCTTTTCCAGGTAGCCGAACAGTTCGACATGGGACAGGCCGATCTTACCCTTCTGACGCATAGCCCCGGCGGAGAGCGCGGCGAAATCCTTCGTCCTCCGCAGGGGAAAGCACTTCCGGTTGTCCGGGCGGTAAGAGGCCATCACCGCGCCCTGATAGATCACGACGTCGAGGCTGTCGATAGCCGCGAGATAGCCGGCCAGCAGCGGATCATCGACATAGGGCGCGCATCCGGACAGCAGCCCTTGGTTCAGGGATTTGACGGCATCGGCGAATTCCCGGACGTGAGCGGCAAAATACGTCCCGCTCCCCTCCTGGTAATCATAGAAACCGATGAGGGAGGGATGGCGGCCGTAGAGTCCCCAGAGTTCGCCCATGACGGCCTTCATGCTGTCCATATATTGAGAATACGGCATTTTTTTCGTCATGTCCCAGACGACCGTGATCAAGGACGGAAGTCCGAGCCGGTCGGCCAGGTCGAGCACCATGCCGACGCGGTCGTCGGAAGATCCGGGCAGGGCGGCCGCGGCGCAGACCTTCGAAGGATACCAGGCCTTTTGATTGATGATGTCGTGGATGACGAGCATATTGCCGCCCACACCCAAGAAATTCCGCATATATGCGGCCGCGTCCTCCGCGGCGCCGGAGGCGGGCATGGCGCTGGCAATCAGGAAATCGCCGACCACCTTGCCGACGATGAAGCTGGCCTTGCCCACGGCAGACGGCGCGGCGGCCGCGGACGCGACGGTGATCCCGTAGAATCCTTGGGGCGCATCGGCGGCCAGCCGGACCTCGCCCTTGAACAGCCCGAGTTCCCGGCTGGCCAGGCTGAGAGTCAGGTCCCGCGGTCCCTTCGTCGGCACAAGGAGGCTGCCCTGAAGATCGACCTCGTCGATGGAGCCGGGGGTCTGGACCGTCGCGCTGACTTGGACAGTCTCGCCTGGCTTCGGCCGGGTCTTGTCTACGGAGACCTCGATCCGGAACCCCCCGGCCGCGCCGCCGGCACCGCCTTCTTTTTGGCAGGACGAGAATAAAGCGACTGAGAAAAGGATCAGGGCGAAAAAAGTTTTGGATGACATGGTCATTTGAACGAGGACAGGATCTTTTGGAAGGCCGACTTTTTCATCATGGACTTCATCTCCATGAACTGCTTGAGCAGCTGGTTGACCTCGTGAACGGGCCGGCCGCTGCCCCGGGCGATGCGCAGTCGGCGGCTGCCGCTGATGATCTTCGGATCGAGGCGCTCTTCGGGGGTCATCGAATTGATGATGGCTTCGAAGTGGAGCACCTTGCGGTCGTCGATCTCGGCCTGACCCAGGTTTTTAAAGGGCCCGACGTTAGGCAGGTGGCCGAGCAGGCTTGAGAGCGAGCCCATCTTCTTGAGCTGGCTTATCTGCTTCTTGAAGTCCTCGAGGGTGAATTCCTGCCGGCGAATTTTGCGGGCGAGGTCCTCGGCCTCCTGAACGTCGGCCTCCTCCTCCGCCTTTTCGATGAGGCCGAGGATGTCGCCCATGCCCAGGATACGGGAGGCCATGCGGTCGGGATGGAAGACCTCGAGCTTGTCGAATTTCTCGCCGACGCCGACGAACTTGATCGGCCTCCCCGTCACCGAGACGATGGACAGCGCCGCGCCTCCCCGCGCGTCGCCGTCGAGCTTGGTCAGGATGATCGAGGTCAGGCCGATCCGCTCGGCAAAAGCCTGGGCGCTCTTGACCGCGTCCTGTCCGGTCAGCGCGTCGCCGACGTAGACGACCTCGATCGGATTCAGGATGTCCTTGACCAGGCGCAGCTCCTCCATCAGCTCGTCGTCCACATGGAGCCGGCCGGCGGTGTCGACGAGAAGGAGATCATAGCCGCGGTTTCTGATCTCCTTCATCAGCTCGCCCAGGGCGGCCTGGGGCGAGGCCATCTGCTCCGCGGTCATCTCGTAGAAGGGAAGGCCGAGCGAGCCGGCGATCATCTTGAGCTGGTCCTGGGCCGCCGCGCGCTTGAGATCGAAGGAGACGAGCAAGGGGTTCTTGCCATGGCCGCGAGCCCATTTGGCCAGCTTGCCGCAGGTCGTCGTCTTGCCGCTGCCCTGGAGGCCGACGAGCATGAAGATGGACGGCGGCGTCCCGGCGAACGTCAGAGGCTTGTCCGTCGTCCCGAGGATCTCCGTCAGCTCGTCCCGGACGATCTTGATCACCTGCTGGGCGGGGGTGAGGCTGTCGAGGACCTCCTGATGGAGCGCCTTCTCCTTGATCCGCGCCTCGAAGTCCTTGACTACCTTGTAGTTGACGTCGGCCTCGAGAAAGGCCATCCGGATCATCTTCAAAGCCTCGCCCATGTTCTTTTCAGTGATCTTGCCCTCGCCCTTGAGGAACTTCATCACCTTCTGAAGACGGTCCGAAAGCTGGTCAAACATCCTTGGTCCTTGCCTGGATTTGTCCGATCAAAGGAACGATTCATGATAAGAGAAACTCCTGGCCCAGTCAAACCGCGCCCGCCCTGACCGTCGAACAGTTTCAGGGACGAGATCATCACGTCCTCCGGCCTGATTGAACTTTGACCGGGCCGATGTTAAACTGACCCTTCATGTGGGGCAGAAAAGGACTGGTCGGGATCGCTCTTTTATGCGCTTCGGCCGCCTGGGCCCTCGAACCGCCGACCAGGGCCCAACTCGAGCAATATGCCAGGGACGGCTCTCTTGCCTGGCGGGTCCAAAATGCCTACACGCTCGGCAATCACCTCATCCCCCCCGGACTCGTCACGGACCTCAGAACTCGGCTCGATCGGTTGCGGTCCGCGCGGATGCCGGGGGGAAACGACGCCTTTGGCCGAACTCTGGGTCTCCCCCCCGGAACGACGAACACGCTTAAAAGCAAAGGAACGGTCAAAGTCCTCGCCCTCCTGATCTCGTTTTCCGACTATCCCGCCGTCAACGGCGTGGAGGCCATCACCTCGAAATTGTTCGGCGACGGCGACGGGGGCCGGCCTTATGAAAGCCTCCGCAACTTTTACCGGCGCGCTTCATACAATCAGCTCGAGATCCAGGGCAGCGTCTTGGGATGGTACTCGCCTTCCTATACCCGGGCCGGCATGCCCATGACGACAACGGCCCGCCAAGCCCTGATCAAGGAAGCTCTGACCTATTTCCATGACCGGGGCCACGACTTTTCCCAGTACGACAACGACGGAAACGGCAAGATCGATTATTTCATCGTCGTCTGGACCGGACCGAACAACGGCTGGTCCAACTTCTGGTGGGGCTACCAGACCTCGTTCTCGGACGCGAGCTTCGTCCTGGACGGGAAGAGCTTCAACGGGGCGCGCTATTCCTGGCAGTGGGAGGCGAGGAACTGGCCCGGACCCTACGACCAGGTCGTCGTCATGCACGAAACCGGCCACGCCCTGGGGCTGCCCGACTACTATGATTATGACGCCACGGTCGGGCCGAAAGGGGGGCTCGGCGGGCTGGACATGATGGACGCCAACCGCGGCGACCACAACGCTTTCAGCAAGATGCTCCTCGACTGGATCACGCCCCAATTTTTCAATTATGGGACGCAGCCCTCGACCTTGAGCGCCTCGGGCAACACACCCGACGCCCTCCTCCTCATGCCGGAATTTTCCCGGGCTCAGCCGTTCGACGAGTTCTTCCTCGTCCAGAACCGCTTCCGCGTCGAGAACGATGCCGCCCTTCCCGGCGACGGCCTGCTCATCTGGCATGTGGACGCCAGGCTAAGCGGCGGCGGCTTCAAATACAACAATTCCTACTCAGATCACAAACTCCTCCGGCTGATGGAAGCGGACGGCCTCGAACAGATCGAAAAAGGATACTCCGCCACGGCCGCCGATTACTACGTCCAGGGAAAGCAAATCGGGCCGGCCACGCTCCCCGACAGCAACCGCTACGACGCCTCGACCTCGGGGGTGTCCGTCACCGGGCTCGGACCGTCGGGACCGTCCATGAATTTCATCGCGGACATCCATTACACTCTTTACGCTCCTCAGGCCTTCGGAATTCAGCGGCTGGAGAACGATTACATTTTTTTCAAGCTGTACGACAACCGGCTGACCTGGGAGCTGAATCCCAAGAACCGGACGATGCCGCTCAAGTTCCTGCTTTATAAAAAGCTCAAGAACGTCGGGGACGACGTTTATATTCTTCTCGCCGAGCTGTCTGCCGGCGCCCGGTCCTTCGTCCAGAAGAACCTGGGAAAGGACGAGCTCTATGACTATCGCCTGGTCACCGTGGACATCAACGGCGCGACCAGCGATCCCGCGGACATCGGAAATTGAGAAAGAGAATCGTAGCGGCGGCGATGTCAGCGGCTACGCCGTGGACCACTCGAAAACAACCATCACCTTCACGGGCGGGATGAAATTCTATCCCACTCGCGTTTTTTTTCTGGCCGCGGAGGTTCGCTACGTCCCCCTCAAGGTCAAACCGTTCGAGACGGAGGTGGACCTGGGCGGGTTCCGTTATATGGCCGGCCTCGGCCTGGCCTTCGATATAAAATGATTGTGTCTGTTATAATAGGGAATATCATTTAGCGAATCCGAGGTCGGACGAGATCCTTCGCTTCGCTCAGGACGACCCGTTGGGTCGGATTGCCACGGCCAAGAGGCCTCGCAATGACAACATGAGATAGAAAAATTGAAACTGCTCAAGATCGGCATTTCGGGCGTCCGCGGCATCGTCGGCGATTCCATCACGCCCAAACTCGTCATGGATTTCGCCGCGGCCTTCGGCACGCGCGTCCATTCGCGGCCCGTTCTGGTCGGCCGCGACACGCGGATCTCCGGGCCCATGCTCCACGCAGCCGGACTGGCCGCGCTCCTCTCCACGGGCTGCGATGTCCTGGACCTGGGCGTTTGTCCGACCCCGATCCTCCAATATATGGTCACGCGGCTGAAGGCCGGGGGTGGAATGTCCATCACCGCCGGCCATAACGACATCCAGTGGAACGCCCTCTCCTTCATCAACCAGGACGGGATGTCCCTCAATCCGTTCCAGGGCGCCGAGGTCCTGGACATCTATCACCTCGGCAAGTTCAAGAAGGCGTCCACGGACCGCCTCGGCCGCATCCGGGAGGTGGCCCTCTACGCCGACGAATATTTCGACGGCCTGAGAACGTTTCTCGACGCCGAGGCCATCGGCAAGGCCCGGCTGAAGGTCGTCATCGACGCCTGCAACGGCGCGGGCGCCCCTTTTCTGGAGCCCATGGCCCGGGCCCTGGGGTTCGAGCTCATCCCGGTCAACCACGAGCCCAACGGCTTCTTCCCCCACGATCCCGAGCCGAGGCCGCGCAACGCCCAGCAGGTCGTGGCCGTCATCAAGGCGGTCGGCGCGGACGTCGGCTTTCTCTTGAACAGCGACGTCAGCCGCGTCTCCTGCGTCACGGAGACGGGGGAGAGCCTGTCCGAGGAGTTCACCTTTCCGCTCGTCGCCGCCGAATATCTGAAGGACCGCCGCGGCCCGGTCGTGACCAACCTTTCGACCTCGCGGATGATCGAGGACGTGGCCCGCGGCCGCAACTGCCCGCTCGTCCGGACCAAGGTCGGCCAGTCCTATGCCGTTCATGCCCTTCTTCAGGAGGAGGCGGTGCTCGCCGGCGAGGGCAGCGGCGGCGTGGCCCTAGCCGCCTTCCAGCCGGCCTTCGACGGGTTCGCCACGATGGGCCATATCCTTCAGACGATGGCTGGGCGAGGCCGGACCATTTCCCGCCTCGTCGGCGAGCTCCCCCGCTATCACATCGTCAAAGAAAAAATTGACTGCCCGCCGGCCCGGGTCCATTCGGTCGTCAGTGAAGTGAAAAAGTTCTTCCGCCGGCACGAGATCGACGCCTCGGACGGCATCCGGGTCGAGGACAAGAGCGGCTGGATCCAAGTGCGCGCCTCCGGGACCGAACCGATGATCCGGATCATCGCCGAAGACAGGGTCAAAGCCAAGGCGCGGGAGCGGGCGGAAGAGGTCAGCGCTTTCATCCGGGTTCTGGTCCAATGAAAAAAATATCGTCCCTGAAGATCAGCATCTCCGGCGTCCGGGGGATCATCGGCGACAGTTTGACCCCTCAGCTCGCCGGCGCCTTGGCCCAAGCCTTCGGCACCTACGTCGGCGGCGGTCCGGTCATCGTCGGCCGGGACGCCCGGCCCTCAGGCCGGATGATCCTTCAGGCCGTCATCTCAGGGCTCCTGTCCTCCGGCTGCCAGCCGGTGGACGTCGGGATCTGCCCCATCCCCTCGTTCCTGTTCCTGGCCAAGGATTCCAGGTCCTCGGGCGGCATCGCCGTGACGGCGAGCCACAATCCCAAGGAATGGAACGGCCTGAAATTCATCAGCCGCGACGGGTTGTACCTGACGCCCCATCAAGTCGAGGAGTTCCTGGACATCTACCACCAGGGAGATTTCACTTATGCCGGACCGGACCGGCTGAAAATCCTCCGGTCCGAACCCCAGCCCGTCGAGCCTCATCTTAAGAAACTCCTCGGCTACTTTAACGCCGACCTCATCCGGCGCAAGAAGTTCAAGGTAGCCCTCGACTGCGGCAACGGCGCCGGCGCCATCCTCGCCCCGCGCCTCCTGCAGGAGCTGGGCTGCGAGGCCGTGGTCATCAACGCCGTCCCCGACGGCTCGTTCGCCCACCAATCCGAGCCCCTGCCGGAGAACATCCGCGAGATCTGCCGGACCGTGGTCAAGAGCCGGGCCGACATCGGCTTCGTCCAGGACGCCGACGCCGACCGGCTGGCCGTCGTCAACGATAAAGGCCAGCCGCTCGGGGAGGAGCTGACTCTGGCCCTGGCGGCACAGTACATCCTCGGCAAAAAAAAAGGATCGGTCGTCTGCAACCTCTCGACGACGCGGGCCATCGACGACATCGCCGCCGCAAGAAAAGCGCCCGTCTTCCGGACCAAGATCGGCGAGATCAACGTGGTGGAAAAGGTGCTGTCGGCCGAACCCGCCGCCGTGATCGCCGGCGAGGGCAACGGCGGCGTCATCCTGCCCGAAATCCATCCCTGCCGCGACAGTTTCGCCGGAATAGGCCTGATCCTGGAATATATGGCCGCCTCGGGTCGGACGATCTCCGCTCTTCAAAAACGCGTTCCCCGGTATGTGATGATCAAGGACAAGATCGAAGGATCGGCCGAGCAGGGCTACCGCCTGGTCAGCCTACTCAAGAAAAGATACGAGGGACAGGGCAGGACCAGCCTGCTCGACGGTCTGAAGATCGATTTCCCCGACCACTGGATTCATGTCCGGCCATCAAACACCGAGCCGATCATCCGGATCATCTCCGAAGCCAGGACGGAAAGCGTCGCCAAGGCGGCCATCCGGCGGCTGAAGATAGAGATCGCGGAACTGAAGAACAAGATATGATCCTGATCAAGAACGTCGAGATCTACACGCCGACAAAACGCATCTCGAATGGCGCGATCCTCATCAAGAACGGCCGGATCGCTTATGCCGGTCCTCTGGCCTCGATTCCATCACTCACTGTTGAAGTTCTGGATTTCAAAGGCTATATCGCCGTGCCCGGGTTCATCGACATCCACCTCCACGGCGGGGCCGGCTCGGATTTCATGGACGGCACGGAAGAGGCCTGTCTTCGTGTCCTGAAGACCCACATGAAGAAAGGGACCACGGCGGCCGTCCCGACCTTGATGACGGCCGCCCCCGAGGCGATCGTCAAGGCCATCCAAGCCGTGAATAAGCTCAAAACGGCCAAGGATGTCCTCCCTGCCATCCTTGGCCTCCACCTGGAGGGGCCGTTCATCGCCAGGGAAAAGCGGGGCGCTCAGCCGGAAAGTCACGTCCGGCCGTTCTCGGCCCAAGAGCTCGGCCGGTATGTCAAAGCCGCGGGCGACGGCATCAAGATTATGACCCTGGCGCCTGAAATTTTGGGGGCCGGCCCCCTCATCCGCGACTTGAAACGCCGCCGGATCATCCCCTCGGCCGGGCATTCGAACGCGTCCTACGTAGAAGCCGCGGCGGGCATTCGCGCCGGCATCCGGCACGGGACGCATCTGTTCAACGCCATGAGCGGCCTCTTTCACCGGGACCCGGGCCTCGCCGGGGCACTCCTTCTCGACGACCGCGTCACGGTCGAGCTCATCGCCGACGGAATTCACCTCCACCCGGCCATGGCGGTTCTTGTGACGAAGATCAAGCCCCTCGGGAAAATCATCCTCGTCACCGACGCTACAAAACAGGCGGGGCGGAGTCGCGCGCCTCTCCGAACCAGGGACGGCCGGCTTTTCGGAAGCGCGATCACGCTCGATATCGCCCTGCGGAACATGCTCCGCTGGACGGGCCGGCCGATGACCGAGATCCTGCCCATGCTGACCCTCAACCCGGCCCGCCTCCTCGGCCTCGCGGCCGTCAAAGGCCGGATCGCCAAGGGCGCCGACGCCGACCTGGTCATACTCGACAAAAAGCTAGCGGTCAAACATGTCTTTGTTCGAGGTGAGAAGGGGTCATAGGACCTCATCTCGATATATCGAGATGGTTTCCTCTGCTTGACAGACCTCCCTTTTTGTTGTTAAGGTAATACTACTTTTCGCCGTGGAATAATCGCAAATATGAAGAAAACAAAGGACTTTGCCGATTCCGATGAGGAGAAGAGCATGACTTCACGGATCGATTACGAGGAAATCAACAAGATCATCAAGCTCCTGGAAGAGAAGAACCTGGCCGAGTTCGAGCTTGAGGTTGAAGGTTTTAGAATAAAGATCGCCCGCAACGTTAAGGTCGAATTCACTCCCCGGCCGGCGATCGCGCCGGCCCTCGACAGATCCGCCGCGGCGGCCGCCTCGCCGGCGCCCGACGGCTTCGCGGAACCCTCCGCTCATGGCGCCCACGGGCCGCTCCATTTCGTCACCTCCCCCATGGTCGGAATGTTTTACCGCGCCCCGGCTCCCAACGCTCCTCCATTCGTCGAGATCGGCGAACCCGTCAAGAAGAAACAGACGCTCTGCATTATCGAGGCCATGAAGCTCATGAACGAGATCGAATGCGACGTGGACGGCCTGGTCAAAGAGATCTTCATCGAGAACGGCAAGCCCGTCGAGTACGGGCAGAAGCTGTTCGCCATCGTGCCCGACGCGTGAGATTCGATGCTTTCCAAGATCCTCATAGCCAACCGCGGTGAAATCGCCCTCCGGATCATCCGGGCCGCCAAAGAGCTGGGCATCAAGACCGTCGCCGTCTATTCGGAAAGCGACCGGACCTCGCTCCACACGCTGCTCGCGGACGAGAAATTCTGCATCGGCCCGGCCCGGGCGTCCGACAGCTACCTGAACATCCCCAACCTGCTGACCGTGGCCGAGATCACCAAGGCCGACGCCATCCATCCCGGCTATGGGTTCCTCGCTGAGAACCCGCGCTTCGCCGAGATCTGCGAGACATCGGGGATCACCTTCATCGGCCCGCCCGCCTCTATCATCCGCCTTATGGGCGACAAGAACCGGGCCCGCCAGGAGATGGCCAAGGCCAAACTCCCGATCATCCCCGGGAGCGACAAGATCATCGACGACATCGGCGAGGCCAAAAAAACGGCCCAGAAGATCGGGTTCCCGGTCATCGTCAAAGCTGCGGCCGGAGGCGGCGGCAAGGGCATGCGGATCTGCCGCACCCCGCAGCACCTCGAAGAGCAGTTCCCGATCGCCCAGAACGAGGCCAAGTCCGCCTTCGGGGACCCGTCGCTCTACATCGAGAAATATCTGGCCGACGCCCACCACATCGAGATCCAGGTGGTCGCCGACAGTAAAGGCACGGTCATCGTCTTCGGCGAGCGGGAATGCTCGGTCCAGAGGAAATACCAGAAGGTGATCGAGGAGACCCCGTCCCCGTTCGTCGACGAGAAGCTCCGCAAGAGAATGATGAGCGCCGTCGAGGACGCGGCCAGATATATCGGCTACGAGAGCCTGGGGACCTTCGAGTTCCTCGTCGACGAGAACAAGAAGTTCTATTTCATGGAGGCCAACACCCGGGTTCAGGTCGAACATCCCATCACCGAAATGGTCTACGGCATCAACCTGGTCAAGGCCCAGATCCGGGCGGCGGCGGGCGAAAAGGTGACGTTCCCCTTCGAGCTCGTCCTGCGCGGCCACGCCATCGAGTGCCGGATCAACGCCGAGGACCCGGTGACCTTCGCCCCCTCGCCCGGGAAGATCGATTTTCTCGTCCTCCCCGGCGGCGAAGGGATCCGGGTCGATTCCGCGGCCTACGGCGGCTGGCAGATCCCGCCCGACTACGATTCCCTGATCGCCAAGATCATCGCCTACGCGCCCAACCGCCAGATCGCCATCAAGAAAATGGCCACAGCCCTGGAGATGACGACGATCGTCGGGGTCAAAACCAACATCCCCCTCCACCTCATCATCCTGGCGAACTCGGACTTCATCCGCGGCAACTACAGCACCCAATTCCTGGAGAAGATGCTGCAGAAGAACGGCGAGCCCAAAACTTAATTCTCAGACCTGCGGGCTAAATTTTCTTATATAAATCTTAACCTCGAACCCCCCGTCATTGTCCCCCGCGACGTTCTCGTTGACGCCGAGCAGCAGCCGCCCTTCCTTCGGCAGGAGCAGCCGGTTTTTCTTGCCGATGAAGAACACTTCGCCGAAGTCGCGGCTCATCTTCTCGCCCGTCTGCTTGTCCTCGCTGACCTCGACCTTCTCCCGGACCTTGCAGATGAGCGCCCCGAGATTCTGATCATGGAGCGGCTGCTGCATCGTCCTCAGGTTCAGGCCCTCAGGACCGCAGGCGGAGACGGGATTGTCCCTCTGGAGCGAGACCGAGCCGGTCGCTTCGAAATAGTATTCCTGCCCTTTTTTAACGGCGATCCCGGTGTCCGTCCAGGGCGTGCTTCCGACGACGAGGACCTTTTTGACCAGCTCGAAATCCTGGAGGAACTCCTGCGGGAGAGAAGGAAGGGCGGGCATGACCAGGCCCGCCGCCAATATCAGGCCGAGAATCCTCATCTTTATCGCCGTCCATCCAAAACGTCGAGCATCGCCTGGTGGATCAGGCCGTTGCTGGCCACGACCTCGGGGTGATAGATATCGACCGGTCCGCCTTTGAAGTCCGTGACGCAGCCGCCGGCCTCAGCCACGATGACCGCGCCGGCCGCCGTGTCCCAGGGGCTGAGCTTCATCTCCCAGAAGCCGTCGAACCGGCCGCAGGCCACATAACACAGATCGATCGCCGCCGAGCCGCAGCGCCGCACGGCCTGGGTCCGGAGGAGAAAAGCGTCATGATGGCGCATGTTCGCCTTCGTTTCGCGAATATCATAAGGAAAGCCCGTGGCGACGAGGCCTTTGTTCAGATCGTCGATCTTCGAGACGCGGATGGGCCGTCCGTTAAAGAAAGCCCCTTCGTCCCGCTCCGCCCAGAACATCTCTTCGCTCATCGGATTATAAACGACCCCGCCGACCAGCTCTTTCCCCCGTTGGAGGCCCAGGGATACGCAAAAAACGGGGAACCGGTGAGCGAAGTTTGTCGTCCCGTCGAGGGGATCGAAGACCCAGCGGAACTCAGCGCCCGAGAGCTCTTTGAGGCCTTCTTCGGCCAGAAAATCGTGACCGGGAAAGGACTTCGAGAGGCGGTCGAAGATGAGGTCCTGGGACTCCGTATCGGTCGCGGTGACAAGGTTGACCTCGCCCTTGAAAAAGATCTCCCCAGCTTTAAAAAAGTCCCGCCGGAGAATTTCGCCCGCTTCGCGCGCGACCTCTTTAGCCGCGTCAAGATATATCGAATACTGACCCATCGCCGGAATATCATACCAAGGATCACTTTTTTGGGCAACTTCCTTCGGAGCCCATCTGAACTTTTTGCCTTTTAACCCGTAATATATTAATATATTGTGCTTCGAAAGGCATGAACCATGAAAAAGAAAGTCATCATTATCCTGGCCGTCGTCCTCGTCATCGCCATCATCGTCATCCTCAACCTTAGCTCCCAGAGGGAAAAATCGGTCAAGGTGACCATGGAAAAGGTCAAGCGGACCGACCTGACCTCGACCATTTCAGCCTCGGGCGAGATCAAGCCGAAAAAGAGCGTCAACATCAGCGCCCTCATCTTGGGGCGGATCGTCAAGATCGGGGTCAAAGAAGGCGACGAGGTCAAGGCCGGAGACTTTCTGCTGAAGCTCGATTCCACCCAATTCGAAGCCAACGCCGAGCGCGATCGGGCTTTCATCCAGTCCTCCCAGGCGGAGCTGAACAAGGCCGAGACCACCCTCGAAAAGAGCAAAGGCTTCTATGAACGACAGAAGAACCTGTTCGACAATGGATTGATCTCCAAGGAGCAGCTCGAACAGGCCAAGATGCAGCTCGACCTGGCCGATGCCTCCAACCGTTCGGTCAAGTTCCAGATCCAGCAGGCCCAGGCCTCGCTGAAAAGCACGCTCGACAATCTCGGCAAGACGGTCTTTTCCTCGCCGATCGACGGCGTCATCACCAGCCTCCGCGTCGAGGAAGGCGAGATGGCCATCATCGGCACCATGAACAATCCCGGGACCGTGCTCATGATCATCGCCGACCTGTCGGTCATGGAGGTCGAGGTCGAGGTGGACGAGACGGATGTCGTCGGGGTTCAGCTCGGCCAGATCGCCGACGTCCGCGTCGACGCTTTCCCCAGTCAGGTCTTCAAGGGCAAGGTGACCGAGATCGGAAGCTCCGCCCTTCAGAAGTCCGCGGCCGCCGCGACCACGACGGAATCCAAGGATTTTAAAGTCGTCGTCACGCTGGACAATCCGTCGAAGCTCCTGAAGCCCGGCCTGTCCGCGTCGTCCGACATCATCATCGCCGAGAAGAAACAGGTCCTAGCCGTCCCCATCTCCGCGCTGGTCCTGAAGGACAAGAAAAGCGAGGGGCCCGCGGCGGTGTCCGCGCCGGCCAAGGGCCGCGGCGCCAACGAAGAGGAAGGCGTCTATGTCGTCGAGTCGGGCCGGGCCAAGTTCGTCCCGGTCAAAAAGGGCATCATGGGCGAGCTCATGATCGAGATCGTTTCCGGGCTCACCGAGAACCAGGACGTCGTCGTCGGCCCTTACGACGCCCTCCGCCAGCTCAAGGACGGCCTCCTGGTCAAGGCCGAAGCGCCGAAAAAAGAAGCGGCGAAGAAATGAACGCCGACAACCACCCCGTCATTCAAATCGAAAATATCTGCAAGGTCTACGACCTGGGCAAAACGCAGGTCAAGGCGCTGTGTGAAGTCTCGTTCGACGTCCAAAAGAACGAGTTCATGGCCATCATGGGACCGTCGGGATCAGGCAAGTCCACCCTGATGAACCTCATCGGCTGCCTGGATACTCCGACCGATGGCAAATATATCCTCAACGGCAAGCTGGTCAGCACGATGACCGAGAATGAGCTGGCCTACACTCGGAATCGGGAGATCGGCTTTGTCTTCCAAGTCTTCAACCTCCTTCCGCGCGCCACGGCCTTCCGCAATGTCGAGCTTCCCCTCATCTACAAGGGCCTGAAAAAGAAGGAGAGGGAAGAGCGCGTCCGCCGGGCGCTCGAACGCGTCGACATGAAGGAGCGCATGACCCACCGCCCGCCCGAGCTGTCGGGCGGCGAACGCCAGCGGGTGGCGATCGCCCGGGCGCTGGTCAACGAACCATCGCTCCTCCTGGCCGACGAGCCGACCGGCAATTTGGATTCCAAGACCGGGCAGGAGATCCTCAATCTCTTCCATAAGCTCCACGAGAGCGGGAACACCATCATCATGGTCACCCACGACTCGAACGTCGCCCAGCAGACGGAGCGCATCCTCTTCCTCAAGGACGGCAAGCTCGAGCGCGAGGTCCGGAAAGGAGCCTGACGATGAGTTTCTTCGACCGCTTCCAAGGTGTCTTCTTCAATCCCCAGCCGGTCTTCAAGGCGCTCGCCGAAAAACCGGCCTGGAAGGACGCGCTGATCGTTCTCCTCATCGTCATGGCCGCGTTTTCCTATATCATCGCCCCCATCTCCCAAAAGGACGCGCTGAACGCTTTCAAGGACAACGTCAAGTTACAGGACAAGATGGGCAAAGAGGCCTTCGACAAGATGATCCAGGGCATGGAGAATCCCTCGACGACCGGGACAATCCTCCGCTCCGCCGTACTCAATCCCGTCCTGATGATCGTCGGCTGGCTTATCGCCGGAGCGCTCATTCTCATCCTCGGCCGGCTGGTCTCGACGGAGGGCGCTTTTTTGCCGATCTTCGCCGCCGTCCTCCACGCCAATTTCATCGACAAGATCCTCGGCACGCTCGTCCGGCTGATCCTGATCATGACCCGGAAATCGGTCATGCAGACTTCGACCAGCCTGGCTTTGCTCATGCCCGGCGCCGAATTCACCTCGACCTCCTATATCATCCTCAGCCAATTCGACTTTTTCCAGCTCTGGATGTTCGGCATCCTCGGCCTCGGCCTGGCCCAGATTTTCAAGGTCTCGGTCGCGAAGGGGATGACGATCTCTTACGGTTTCTGGGCCCTCAAGAGCATTGTCTTCGTCGCCCTCGGCTTTTTAAGCCGAAGCTTTTTGGGTTAGGCTCGGGGAACGCAGTTCGAAACCACGCGGATTTTCCCTGACGTATCCGTTTTCGTCTCATTTGACAGAATCCCCCGACGAAGATAAATTAATCCCATGACGGTCAGCCTGTCCCAGCTCGAAGGGTCGTTCCTCGAGACGCCTTTTCCCCGCCTTCTCTTCAGGATCTGGCAGAAGGAAGGTTCGGGACGGCTTCGACTCCAAAAGGGCGAGGAGGACAAGACCCTCTATTTCGATAAAGGCAGGGTCGTCATCGAAAAGGAGGGTCTTTCCGAAAAGGACTTTCTCGCCGCTCTCGTCAAAAAAAGGATCCTCCCGGCCGAGAAGGTCCGGCAGTGCGACCGCTACGCGGGCGCCCACATGATCTCCCGGATCAGGGCTCTCAGCGAGCTGGGCCTGATCTCTCCCCTTCCCCTGTGGAACTTGATGGAGTCGTTCTTCGTCCGGCAGTTATTCTCGTTCTTCGATTGGCAGGAAGGCCGATACGCTTTCGAGCCCGGCCTCTCTCTTGCCGGCGGCGAGCGCCTCGGCCTGCTCCAGACGCACGACGTTCTCCTCCAGGGCATCCGCCAGATGAGAGAGGCGCGCCTCATCGAACGGAACCTGCCCTCCGAAAACGATCCGATCTACGTCTCCACTCCCTATTTCCTCCATCTTTTGAACCTCGAGCCCCACGAGCGCTACGCCCTCGATGTCCTCCATCACGCGACGAATCTTCATGCTTTTTACGAACGGTGCGAGATGGGGAAGAGGGCCGGTCAAAAGACGCTTTTCGCCTTCGTCTGCCTGGACATCCTGGCGGCGCCGGAGAAAAAAACGAACGCGCGGCCGGCCGCAGACACGCCGGCAACGGAACCGGAAAAGGTCCTCGACGCTCTGAACGAGAAGTGCGCCTATATCCACAAATATATCACCAAGCAGATCGGGCCATTGGCCCGCACGATTCTCGGCAACTGTGTCGAGGAGGTCAAACCCGGACTCGGCCCCCTGTTCCAAAAAATGAGGCTCTTGCCCGACGGCCGGATCGAAGTCGACTCGGCCATGAGCGCGACGGCCGGACATCTCGCCGAGGAGATCTTCAACGGCCTGGTCAAAGGCTACGGCGAGATCCTGGTGGCCGAGGTCCTGGCCATAAAAAAGTCGTTGGGCGGAGCGCACGAAACCGCTCTCGTCAAAAACCTGGAGAAGGTCGGATGTCCCTGAGCCGCAAGCAGGTCTTCTCGCTCCTCGTCCTGCTCACCCTGGTCGCGCTCTATATCCTGATCAAAATTGTTGCCTGATAAGAACGCCCTCATGATCATCGTCGGCCCGACGGGTGTCGGCAAAAGCGCCCTAGCCCTCGCCCTGGCCGCCAGGATCGGCGGCGAGATCATCAGCTGCGATTCCATGCAGGTCTATAAGGGATTCGACATCGGCACGGACAAGCCTTCGGCCGAGGCCCGGAAGAAGGTCCCCCATCACCTCCTCGACATCGTCGACGGCGCCGCGCAGTTCACGGCCGCCGACTTCGCCGCGCTGGCCTTCAACGCCATCCTCGCCATCGGACGGCGGGGCGGAGTGCCTTTGGTCGTCGGCGGCACCGGCCTTTATTTCAAGGCGTTGCTCGACGGATTGTTCCCCGGGCCGGGCCGGGACGAGGGCGTCCGCCGGGCTCTCGATCGGGAAGCCCGGGAACACGGTCTGGACCATCTCTGGAAACGGCTGGAGGCGGTGGACCCCATCTACGCCAAAAAGATCGACTCGAACGACCGGATCCGGATCGTCCGCGCCCTCGAGGTGCACGCCGTGACCGGAATCCCGATGTCGACGCATTTCGGCCGGACCCAAAGCCGGCTCCAGGATTACGTCGCGCACAAAATTGGTTTACAATTAGAGCGGGAGGAGCTCTATCGGAGGATTGAAACCCGAGTGGACCGCATGTTCGAACAAGGTCTGGTCGATGAGGTCCGGGCTCTGTTGGCCTCCGGCGTCGACGAGACGGCCCCGCCCTTCAAAGCCCTGGGCTATAAATTCGTCCTGCGCTTTCTCAAGGATCAAATCGGACTGGAGGAGGCCGTCGCCCGGACGAAGATCGAGACGCGTCACTACGCCAAACGCCAGATGACCTGGTTCCGGAAGATGGACGGGGTCCGGTGGTTCCGGGCGGACGATAGCGAGGCCATTTATGCGCACGTCGAACAGAATTTAAGTTGAACGAATAACATGAAAGGCAACAAGGATGTTATTTCGAGCGAACGAAGGGAGCCCGGCAATTATAATCCCCCCACACCCCCCTTTAGGAAAGGGGGGAATTGGTAACATGGAAAAAGCGATCCTGGTCCATCTCGCCGTCAACGCGAAGCAAAAACTCGAGGCCGAGGAGTCCATGGACGAGCTGGCCGGGCTGGCCCGGGCGGCCGGCGCGGCCGTGGCGGAAAAGGTCTTCCAAGTCCGGCCGGCGATCAGCCCTAAATTTTTTATCGGCGAGGGCAAGGTTGAGGAGATCAAGCGGATCGCCGGCGAGATCGGCGCCGGCCTGGTCATTTTCGACCATATCCTGCGCCCGACCCAGCTGCGCAGCCTGGAAAAAGCCCTGGACGTCAAGGTCATCGACCGGACCCAGCTCATCCTGGACATTTTCGCCCTGCGCGCCCGGTCGAACGAGGGGAAACTGCAGGTCGAGCTGGCCCAGCTGAGTTATCTCCTCCCCCGCCTCAGCGGCAAGGGGACGGCCCTCTCGCGTCTCGGCGGCGGGATCGGGACCCGCGGGCCCGGCGAACAGAAATTGGAGGTGGACCGCCGGCGCATCGAGAACCATATCGCCCGGATCAAACGGGAGATCAAGAACGTCCAAAAACGGCGGGCGGGACAGAGACAGAGCCGGAAGAAGAGTCTCATTCCCCTCGTCGCGCTGGTCGGATACACGAGCGCCGGTAAATCGACGCTCTTCAACCAGCTCGCCCAGGAGCAAACGTTCACCTCGCCCCAGCTCTTCGCCACGCTCGATCCGCTCGTCCGCCGCGCGTCTTTCCCCGACGGGCTCTATTATTTCTTGAGCGACACGGTCGGATTCATCAAGAAGCTCCCCGTCGAGCTTGTCACGTCGTTCAAAGCCACGCTCGAAGAGGTCACCGGGGCCGACGCCATCCTCCATGTCGTCGACCTGAGCGCGCCCGGCGCGGAGGGGCACGTGGAGGCCGTCGGCCGGATCCTCGAAGAGATCGGGGCGACCGATATCCCTCGTCTCATGGTGTACAACAAGCTCGATCTTCTGCCGGACGGGAACGAGCTCTTGAAGCGGAACGGTCAGCCGGGATCGGACAGCTTCTATGTCTCCGCCGCGACGGGGATCGGGGTGGCCGCGCTCAAAGACCGTCTCCGCTCTTTACTTTTCCGCCAACTCCAATTATTTTATGTACGCATCCCGAAAGACCGGACGGACGTGCTCGCGTCCATCCCCAACTGGTCGATCGTCCTGAAACGACGGGAGAACGGAGATTTTCAGGAGCTGCAGATCATGGCCGATCCGCAGCTGATGCTTCCCTGGGCGCCCTATATCGAACGAGGAGAACAACCGTGGTGAAAAAGCTCAGCATATTGGGCCTTCTGGCGATGGGGCTCGCGGCTTGCGCGACCGTGGCGCCGCCGCCCCCCTCCCTCTATATCGAGAGTCCGACGCCGGCCTATTCCGCCCAGCTCTCGCTCGACGACCGCCTGACCGTGGAACAGGCTTGGGACTATCTCCGTCAAGGCCGGACGGACAAGGCCGAAAAGGCTCTCCTTCGGCTCGATCCGGGGAATCCTTTCTATTACGCCGGCTTCGGATACACGGCCTTCCTCAACGGCAACCTTTCGATCGCGGAACAATATTTCCTGCGGTCCGCCGAGGAATATCCGGACATGCCGATCCCCCATTTGGGATTGGGGCAGATCTACCAGAAGGTCGGCCAGACCGACTCGGCCTACAACGAATATCTCGAGGTCCTGAAAAGAAATCCCGAGAACCCCTGGGCCAAGAAAGAGGCCGAAGCCATCCGTCTCGAGAAGACGGAGACGCTGATGGGCGAGGCCCGCGACTTCGCCTCTCTCGGCAACGCGGCCAAGAGCAGGGAGTCCTACCTCAAAGCCCTCGAATATTCGCCTAAACTCCAGGAAGCGCACCTGGCCCTCGCCCGGATCTACCTCAAGGAAAAGAGCTTTCAGAGCGCCCTCTTCCATCTGAAGACGGCGGACTCCAACGAGCCGAAGACCAAGGCCATCCTCGAGGACTACGCCGACGCCCTCTTTCAGGCGGGACAGCTCTCGAGGAGCTTGGACACATATCAGCGCCTGCTCGACATCGATCCCCAGAACAAGCTCGCCCAGGAGCGGGCCGAAACGATCAAGAACCGGCTGGGAGTCGTGGACCTTCCCAGCCAATATCACAATATCCCGTCGCTCGAGGCGGTGACGAAGGAGGACGTATCGGCGCTCATCGGCGTCAAATTCAAGGACGTTTTGGACGAAACGCCGCCCAAACTTCCGGTGATCGTCGACATCACGACGTCCTGGGCTTTCCAGCACATAGTCAGGGTCGCCTCATATGAGATCATGGAGGTGTTCTCCAACCGGACCTTCCAGCCGAGGAAAACGGTCACGCGGGCCGAGATGGCCGACATCCTCGTCCGCCTCGTCGCGCTCCTGAAGAAGCGAGGATACAAGATCATCGAACAGGTCCCCATCGAGCGGGTCCGGATCGCCGACGTGCCGCGGGAACATTTCTACTTCCAGCCGATCGCCCAAGTCATCGCCTATCAGCTCTTGGACCTCGCCCCGGACCGGACCTTCAAGCCGGAGCTGCCGATGCCGGGCCGGGAGGCCATAAAAGCTTTGGATCTTCTTCTCGGACTGATAAAATAGCCATTATGCGCGACGGCCGGAACCAGGAACGAACGGAGGCCTTGACGTCCGCCGTCTTCACCATCCCCAATCTCCTCAGCGCGTTCCGGATCCTGCTCGTGCCCATCTTTCTCTGGTCCGTATTGAACGGAAGACCCTGGGAAGCCTTCCTGATCTTCTTCCTCGCCGGGCTCACCGACCTTCTCGACGGCTTTACCGCCCGCATCTGGCATCAACGGTCGAAACTCGGGACCATTCTGGATCCGGCCGGAGACAAGCTGCTGATGGCCGCATCTTATGTGGTCCTGACCCTGCCTCATGTGGCCGGGCCGAATCACATCCCCCTGTGGCTGACCATCATCGTCTTCGCCCGCGATCTGCTGATCGTGGCGGGCGCCTTCATCGCCTTCCTCTCGTGGCACCAGGGAGCGTTCACGCCTTCGTTCCTGGGAAAGATCACCACGGCCTGTCAGGTCGGGACCGTCTTCCTTGTCCTTTGGTTGAATTACCGCCTGGCCGCGCCCGGATTCATGTCTTGGATCTATATCATCACGCTTTTGACGACCCTCGCCTCCGGCGTCCACTATTTCGCCTTCGGCTTGTCCGTCCTGCGCCAGCACCGCAAGAAATAGGGTCGCAAAAACAAATAGGATCGCGTCTACACTTTCCACTTTTTTGGGGTAATCGTACGGGTCGCCGCGTATTTCTAATAAAAGTGGAAAGTGTAGACGCGACCCCGTTTTCTTCTAAAAATGGAACGTGATTGGAATGAAGAATATAGTCTTTGCAGGGGCATGGCGTCCTCGATTCAAATATTTATTTGCTATGGTTCTTACAGACGGATAGCTCCGGAATATACATCCTTGCCGCCGGTCATTCGGTCAAAAGCATCAATGATGATGAAATAAGAGCCTGATCGGAGTTTCGAGAAATCCAGGGAAATGCGCGTCTCGTCTTTGATCAAATTTAGGGTTTTCCGGTCGGCAAAAACCTGCTTGGATTGGTCGTCAAAGATGACGATTCCGACATCGGCCGTCCCGTGAAAACCCTCATTCGACGAAACCCGGGCGTAATTCTTAAGCGCGAAGCTAATGGTTTTAGCGCCGGACTTGAAGTCGTTGATGCTGATCAGTGGCCCTTCCACGGTCATGAACCGCTTCAATGAGATCACCTCGACCCCCTCTTTCTTGACCTTGACCTCGATGTTCCGTTCTTTGGACCCGGATTTGTCCTTGGGGCTGTAAACGACGAGATAATGGTAGTCTTCTTTGACCGCCACAGCCTTCAAGGCTTCGAGGACATTATTGGAAAACACCGCGGTTCCTCCCGTTGAAGCGCTGATCCGGCGGAAACAGTCTTCAAAGTCTTCGGCGACTTCCGTCAATTCAAGGTCGGAGGAGAGCAGCGTTCGCGAGGACTTCATCAGAATGAGATGAAAGGTAATGTCGGAGCGCAGGAAAAGGTCCCTCAGGCGGTCGCCGGGAAAGTCCCGGACAAGGTCCATGGAGCTCTGGAGTTCCGCCTGCTTGATCTTGATCGTCCGGACATAGACCTGGCTGTTGGGGTCGACCCTGGAATCGAGCAATTGGCGGAGTTCGTGTTCCAACGGACCTTCGTTCTTGAGCTTCGGGAACAGCCGCCGCTGTTCGAAGCAGATGGCCCATTTTTCGGCGTCCTCGCTTTTTAGCCTTGGGATCAGGCTTTGATAGAGACCCATATCCACCGTGAAGAATTGCCGTTTGTACTCCTTCCATATCCGCACGTAATCGTCGAAAAAGCGGTTCGTTTCCTGATACCAGTCCGATTTTCCGCCCACACCCTGGAGAAGCATAAGGAGCCTATCACAGTTGAAAGAGAGCTCGGTATAGGCTCTGGTGATATTAAGCGTCGAGAATGACTTGTAGGCTTTCAGCGTGTCCTTGAGGCACGCCGCTACCTCGGCCGCATCCTGTCCTTGCTCGATGTTGAGAATCCTGTCCTCCGTCACGATGACCAGCCGGTCCCTGGGGCGGAAGACATTCTTGAAGAAATGGTCGATGCCTTCTCCGACCGCCTGGCTATAATCAAAGATGTTGAAGATCAGGATGAAGATACGAGGCTTGCCCGGTGCGATGATAGAGGGCAAAACCCCTGGGCGAATCACGGCTTCAGGAGCGATGGTCTTGGAGACGATCTCAAAGGCCGTAATGTCCTGCTTAACGCCATTCTCGTAGACTTCAAAATCCTCCCGTTTCAGTCCTTTGACCGGACCGCGCTTATCGAGCACACGGATGGGGACTTCGACGGCCGTGACCGTGACCTCTTGTTTTAGCTTATCCTGGGATTGAGACGGATAGATGACTATATTGAAAATGAGAATACTAGCGAAGAGTGGAAAAATCATATTTTTCATGGATAGACTCCAACTCCCTGCCAATTAATACTTCTCTTTTAATGATAGCAAATGTTATGCCAAATTTTACGCCTGTTTGTAAGCGTTAAGTGCTTGGCATTTTATCTTCACTGTCGCCAAAAACGGACATATGAAAGTAAAACGGACGGTTTCACTCATTAAAAGAAATAGGGTCGCGTCTACACTTTCCACTTTTCCTGATTAAATACTCGAATTGCAGACTTTCCAAAAAATGAGTGTGGAGACGCGATCTTGTTTTCTTAGGAGGGAACATCATATGGCTAAAAGGACGATTCACTATGGATAACCTGCCTTATTCATATTAGTCTCGGAACCGTGTAAAATACGATCTTGGCTTTAACCTCGCGCCAGGTACAATATAGAAAGGGAGATTGGATGAAGGCCAAATACGCCGTATTTTCAATAATTCTCGTTACCTTTTCCGTTTGTTGCCAGAGAAGAACCGAGCCCTTGGTTCCATTGCTGGAAAATAAGCAACCGATCCATACATATGGAGCGGAAAACTCGGGGCATTATTATAAGGCCATTGATAATTATACAGTCGATCAAAATGGCAATACCTTTCTTTGGGATTCAATATCCGCCGACTGTATCGACGTTTATAACTATGAGGGGCAATTTCTATATCAATTCGGTAGAAAGGGGCAGGGGCCTGAAGAGTTTAGAGCCGTTGGCACTCTGGCTGTCGACGCCAAAGGGAATAACTGGATTAGCAGCGGAAACATGAAATCTCTGAAAGTATTTTCAGAGCGAGGAGAATACAAGGAAGACGTTCTTCTGCCTAAGGAATTCGCCGTATCTTATATCCAAAAAATGGTTTTTAATACGGACGACGATTTGTTTTTAATGTGTTCCTTCATTGGAAATATGATTTCTTTGTACAGATTCGACCATGGAAAAAATCAATGCCAGCTCATACATAGTGAGTCGAAGCGGATAAAGACGACATTGGCGAACTTCAGGTCGGATTTCGCGCTCGACGTTGAGGGAAATATCTATATCATCGATACTGTGGATTATCGAATTTATAAATATGCGAAAGACGGAAAGTTATTATTCACATTTGAAGTGCCGGTTTTTAAGAAGGACCGTATCGTCGAAGAGGATTTCAATGTGTTCGCCGACTCGGACTTCAAGATCATCCGATTCCCTCGATATAAGGAAATCATGGACGTTTTGCGCGGCCCTTCTCAATATTTCCCCGCGATTTTTGGCATCAACATCGATCGAGATACGATCTATGTCTGGACCTCGAAACAGGATGAGATGAAGAGGTTCATGATCGACGTATATGATATGAGCTTCAAAAAGAAAAGCCGCAGCTGTTATTTCAATTCGATCCGACATAACATGGCCCAAATGATCAAGGGAAGGTTGTATATCCCCAGCATTGAAAATGAAAATATTCAAGTCACAAAAAACGCCGGCCGCTTCACTATGCTGAATTTTGCCGACCAGCTCAATGTGTACGCAATCTCAAACAAGTTACGTAATAGGCAATAAGCTTAGCTTTTGAGATACTTATAATTCCGGGGACATCAACCTTATTTCAGGCTGAATTATGGTCAGTGACCCCGTAAAAAGCCAAAATCATGTAGGCATGCGAATTATATTTAATGCCAATAAACTTCATTTTTGGCGTTCTGAACCTTAAACATTTCATTGAAGAGCGGCGTATAATATGAAGTCGGCTGAAGAAGCTAAGAAGTAAGATTCTATGACGAGAAAACAGATATTTCGACGATTTCTGAAAGGGGCTGAAGAGGTCTGCTTTTACTTATTCCTGGCGTCCATTGTCGCCGCTCAGGGGGTTATCGATAATCCAGAGAAACCTTTGAGTGCCAAAGCAGGCCGGGTGCTTCAACTCAAGGAAATATCGCGAACTACGGATGAAAAAGGAAAATTCTTCTTTGTCGAGCCATGGGACGTTTTTACGGGAAAGGACGGCTCAGTCTATGTCCAAGAGCCTAAGGGATTCTTGAAGTTTGATGCTAACGGCAAATTCGTCACGAACTTGCTCAAATGGGGCGAAGGACCGGGAGAACTCAATGGCGGCTTGACGGGCGCAATAGTCAGAGAGAATGATATTATCCTTTACTCCTCGAACACCCTCAAGATCGTCCGAATAGACCCGAATGGCAAATTGATCGAGGACAAGAAATTCTCGAAAGGACCATTTGGCAGCCTTCTGGGATATCACGACGGAAAATTCTTTATGATGAAGCGCGTGTGGGAAGACAGGCCGAAAGTGAGCTGCCTTTATGAAGTAAAAAATCGGTTAATTGTCGTCACGGAAAAGGAAGAACTCACCGAGACATCTTTTTTATTGCCGACAACGGACTCTTATTATATAAGGCCGGGAGGAAGGGGGGCAGGCTCCGGCATGATCTCCAGGCCCATGCCGTTGAGAGAGAGCGAACGTTATGTCTACCTCTTCCACACGCCCGAATATCTCATTAAGATTCTCGACCTTGAAAAGAACGAAATCTCACGAAGCTTTCGAAGGAAGTATGAACGGGTGAGATATGCGGCCAGCGGAAATATTCCTGAAGGCTACCCTCTGCCGAAATATTATAACGACCTTTGCCGGCTTCTCTGGCATCAAGAAAAACTCTGGGCCGTGACCTCAACGTTTGATAAAAACAAAGGGATTCTCGTCGACGTTTTTAGTCAAGAAGGACAATACCTTGATAATTTCTATTTGCCGCTTTTCAAAATCCGCAGGAACAATTGCCAATACTATGCCCCCATGGCAATCGCCGGCAATTTTCTTTACTTCCTCGAAGCGAACGAAGAAGACGTTATCTCATTGATCAAATACGAAATCGTAGGAGAATAACTTAA
>JAPKZI010000121.1 GCA_026393865.1 Candidatus Aminicenantota bacterium | reverse complement strand
AATCGTCAAGCCCGACAATTATGGCATGATCCACACGCAGATGAGGGAGGTCGAGCGCTTGGAACTTGGCCTTGGGAAGGGCCTGGACCTCAGAGGCTACCTGGTCGTGGGCGAGGAGCTTCGGCCCCTGCCGATCGGCTCAACGCTCGAGCCCAAAAAAGGGACATTCTCCTGGATGCCAGGACCGGGATTTTTGGGGAGCTACAATCTTATCTTCTTGAAGGAAGACGAGTCCGGCGTCGCGAGAAGAATTCCGGTGATGGTGACGATCAGGCTGAAGTTCGGGAAGAGATAGACCGGCCCGGAGCGGCTCAATCGGACGGGCTGGACGACGGCTCTATACAGGCAGAGCGAATTCGCTTTGGTTTGGAGAGTCATTTAGAGCGGATGGTTCTCGTCCCGATCAAGGTTTCCTGGCCGATCCTGTCCCTGGCATAGAAAAAAATCTTAGTTTTATCGAGTTGTGAAAGTCCCCTTGCGAACTCTCCGGCTTTGAACCGGAATTCCCAGATCATCCTCTCCGTGCCGGGAAAGCCGTAGAAGCTGCGTTCGGCCTGAAGAATGCTTTCGTTCTTGAAAACGGCCTTTCCCAAAAAGAGCCGGCCATCCCGGCGCCCGGACGGCCCGGGTTCCGAGGCTGCCGCTTCGCTTCGGACGATGACGCTCGGCCGGCCGCTGTTGTCGAGAGCCCAGCCGGAAAAAATCATTTCGTCCCGGCCATCGACTTCGACGTCCGGCCCTCCGTCGACGGCGCCGAAGGGATATTCGGGCCGGCGGATGTTCAAATCCGGAGGCGGTTGATAGATATGTCGTTTAGCGGCCAGACGGAGGATGGTCTCGGCGTGCTCGGGGTTCGGATAGGGGAGATCCGCCTTTCTCGCATCCCACTCCCGCATATTCACGCGCAAAACGATCTTGTTATCTCTCACGGTGGCATAATTCCGGGCGAACGAATAAACGCCGAAGGCGACGGCGAAGAGGGTGAACGATACAATGATGAGCTCTTTCCTTTTAGACAGTTCGAGCGCGGATTGATAAAGCAATATGAGCATGAGGATCGAAAGGAACTTATACCTCGGCATGAAGGCCATATAGAGCCCCAGCGGAGCCCGGGTCAATGCGTTCGCCATCAGAGAAAGGACGAGGAATCCCAGGAGGGATGTTAGGGCCACATTTTTTTTATGGATCTTCTTTTTCAGCGCGAGCAACAGCCCGAGAAAGACGAGGATTCCGACAGTGATGGGGATGAGCGGCGCTCCCTTGCCGAAATCAGCAAAGGACCCCAGGACCGAGAAAAAATACTCGACCACTTTTAAAAAGCTCGTTTTCAAGAAGATAAGGGCATCGGGATGGTCCGGATTCTTCACGTAGCCCCGGAAATAGAACCCGATATAAAAAACCCCGATCCCCACCCACCAGGCCAAGCGCCGGAATCTTTTCTTTATGAGGAGCAGGAGAAGGCCGATCAAAAAGACGAAAACGCCGTTCCCATTGGTGTACGCGGCCAGGATGGACAGACCGACCGCCATGGCGAAGGACCGGCGATCGTCGGAGCGCCCCAAAAAATAGATCGCCAGAAACGAGAACAGAATCACGTAGACGTTGGTGAACGAGCACATCGCCCATTTGAGGATCTCGTGATGCTGGGGCTGAAAGAGGAGGTAGACGACGGGCAGCCACGGCCAGAGCCGGGCCCGGCGCTGAGAAGCCGGCCGTGACGATAAGCCGACGGCCGCCGTCGAGAATTTCGGGATCAGCCAGGCGATCACGAGAAGGCCGAGGTTGCCGAGAAGGGCAATGGATCTGAAATCGATCCGATGGGCCACGGAGTAAAGGACGAGGGCAACCAGGCGGAGGGTGACGATCCGGTGTTCGTTGTGCTGAGAGAAGAGCAGGGGGAGCTTCCCAGGAACATGGGGATTCGTGAAGTTGACGACGAAGGACAGGACGGCGTAGTCATCCCCGAATGGGATATCGACGGAGAACCGAACGAACATCAGGAAGTAAAAAAGGATCGGCGCTCCGATGAGAACGACGATGAGGATGCGGGATCGATAAAGCCTCGACACGCGGATTATTTTAAGGCGGGGGGGTCTTCTTGACAACCCCCCTCCCTTCATATATTTTTATAATCGCCTTTTGCGAAAATTGAGAGAGGGATGAGGGAAAGCGGCCGCTTTTTCTCGTCTGATACAACGCATGGATAAAATCGGCAAATACAAGATTCTCGGCGTCCTGGGCAAGGGGGGCATGGGGATCGTATATAAGGCCCTCGATCCCGACATCGAGCGGGAAGTGGCCATCAAGACCATCCGCTTTGATAATTTCCATGAAGGGACCCAGAAGGACGACCTGATGGCCCGCTTCATCCGGGAAGCCCGCGCCGCCGGAAAACTCGCCCATCCCAATATCGTTACGGTCTATGACGTCGGCCGGGAGGAGGACCTGACCTATATCGTCATGCAGTATGTCGAAGGTCAGAGCCTCCAGGGGCTGATCGATTCGGGCAAACGGCTCTCTCCCCAGGAGATCGACACCCTGATGAAACCCGTCTCCGACGCCCTGGACTACGCCCACAACAACGGCATCGTCCATCGGGACATCAAGCCGGCCAACATCCTGATCGACAAGGCCAACAAACCGTTTCTCGCCGACTTCGGCGTGGCCCGGATGGACACATCGACCATGACCCAGTCGGGTACGGCCGTCGGGACCCTGAGCTACATGTCCCCCGAGCAGATCAAAGGCCATACGGTCGACCGGCGCTCGGATATCTTCGCCCTGGGCATCATTCTCTATGAGCTCCTTTCGGGGAAGATGCCGTTCGACGGCGACAATATCTCCACCATCGTCTATAAGATCGTCAACGAACAGCCCCGACGGATCACGGAGATCAACAAGGACATTCCCGCCGGCTATGATCTGGTCATTCAAAAGACGCTGGCCAAAAATCCCGAGGACCGCTACCAGACCTGCCGGCAGTTGATCGGCGGCCTGGAGAGCGCCGGAAAGATCCTGGAACAGACGCTGGCTTTCTCCGTGGAAAAGAAGGCTCGCGCGGCCGGGGGGGCCAAACGGAAAACAGGTCTCATCGCGGCCTTGGGACTGGCCGGCATCGGCGCTGTCGTGGGAGCCATCGTCCTGTTCTCGCCGAAATCAAGCCGGACCGCGGGAGCGGGCCAAAAGGCGGGGGCGATCAAAACAAGCGCGTCGGCAACGAAACCGGCCGAATCCCCACCCGTCCCTCTCGTGAATGATTCCGTTTCGAAATCGGGTCCGGCCGGCCCGTCGGACGAGGACCTGTCCAAACTGAAAGAGGCCGTTGACCAGAAAAAATATGCGGATGCGGCCAAATTGGCCCAGGATATTCTGGCCAAATTTCCATCCGACCCGGCCGTCCAGGATTATTTAAAAAAGGCCCGGAGCGGGCTCGTGTCCGGGCAGGTCGCTCCATTTCTCCAATCCGGCATTTCGAGCTATAATCAAGGCAACTTCGCTCAGTGCGTCAAGGACATGGAAAAGGTCTTGAATCTGGACAAGGATAGTGCCGAAGCGCAGCGTTATCTCTTTCAGGCGGACACGGCCCTGTCAAAAAAGGACATCCTGGCCCTTATCGAGAGACATCGGGCGGCCGAGGAGAGCAAAGACCTGCTCACGGTGCTCAGCGACGTAAGTTCGCCGGCCCTCTCCGGCCAATGGCAGGGAGAGTATAAAATGCTGTTCAACGGGTACGACGGAATCGCGTCGTCGGTCTCCGGCATCTCGGTGAATTTCTCCGGCCGGACGGAAGCCACGGCGAGTTTCTCCCATCTTCTGACGGCCGTCTATAAGAAGGACGGCAAGAAAAAGATCGTATTCGAAGGGACCAAGGCCTGGCATCTGCGCAGACAGGGAAAGGCCTGGACGCTGACGGGCACGGGCTGAGAATCGGGATCACAAAGGAGAGGGCGATGAATGGCAAGAATAAACCGCTCATCTGGTTGGGACTGATCTTCTCCCTTTTCTCGGTCCTCCTAGGGTTTAGTTTTGGATCTCCGCCGATCAAGGTGCGGGTGACGGTCGACAACGCCAGCGTCAAAGCCACCCCCGGCATCGGGGGGCAGAACCTGACCACCGTCCCTCTCGACAGCGTGCTGGACGCCGAGGCCAAGCAGGGGGAGTGGTACAAGGTCACCGTGACCAAGGACGGCGTCCAGATCTCCGGATACATCCACGAGATGCTGGTCAAGGAGATTACCGAGAACGAGGCCCAGCAGGCACTGAGCCCATCGGGACGGGTCAGATCCCAGGCGGAGATCGTCGCCGAGATCGAAATCAAAATGGAGGAAGACAAGAAATTGATCCGGCAGGAGAACGAGCCGGACAAGGCCCTCAACGACCTGACGCCCCTGATTGCCAAGGCCTTCAATATCGACGACCGCCAGAAACAGAAACAGATCGCCTGTGAGCTCTATCTTTGGATCGGTCTGGGCTACGGCAAGAAGAACGACAACTACGGCGCCCTGAAAGAATTCAAGAACATGTTCGACGTGGACTATGCCTACGGCAAAGAGATCACCAAGAACATCTCCGATCCCTCGGTCAGCGGCCTCATCGAGCACGCCGAAAAGCTTTCGAAAGGCCTCCTCGTCGAGTACAACCTGCAGATCACGACCAAACCGAAAGAAGCGGTTTTGAAGGTCAACGGCAAATCGATCGGCATGTCTCCCGAGGTCTATCGTTCGACCGTCCCCAAGTTCACTTTGGAAGTGGAAAAAGAAGGATTCCGGCCGATCAAAGAGGAGCTGTTCCTGATGCAGGCCATGACGGTCAAGGAATACACTCTCGAGAGCATCGGCCGGAACCTCGCCGTCAGCTCCGTGCCGAAAGGCGCCCAGGTCTTCGTGGACGGAAAGGCCACCGGCAATCTGACCGATTGCGAACTGCCCTTCGTCCCCTATGGCGGCCACGCGATCAAGCTCATCCGGGATAACTATGCCGAGTGGGAGGGGTCCGTCCAGATCCTGGAAGGCGCCGGCCCCGTCTCGCTGGCGGCGGCCTTGATCGTCAATACGTATGTCTTTTTCCAGAAGAACGGCGGACCGGAGCTCAAATTTTTCAAATTGCCCAAAGCCCTGGCCTTCGACAAGGACGGGAACTTCTATGTCCTCGACGAGAGCGACGTCAAGATGAAGAAATTCGACGCCGAAGCCCGGTTTCAGGCCTCGTGGGGGGACGCGGGACGGGAATCTAGGGTCCTGAAGGTGCCCGCCGGGGCCGCCGTTGACGCCGCGGGCAACGTCTATGTTACGGATGCCAAGGCTTGCTGCGTTCTGAAATTCGACAAGACCGGAAAATTTCTGAAGAAGTGGGGCAAAGAGGGATCGAACCCGAACGAGCTGACCGGTCCGACCGGCATCGCCATCGACGGCGCCGGCGACGTTTACGTCGCCGACACGAACAACAGCCGGATCGTCAAATACTCGAACGAAGGCGTTCTGAAGAAAACGTGGGGAAAACAGGGAATGCGGCCGGGCGAATTCGTCCTTCCTACGGCCTTGACGGTCGGGGCGAGGAACGAAGTGATCGTGATCGATCGCTCCCGGGTCCAGAAATTCGGCCCCGAGGGGGAAACGCTCGGCGCCTGGGGCAAGTCGGGGTCCGGGGACGGCGAGTTCAAAACGCCGATGGGCATCTGCGCCGATTCGTTCGGTTATGTTTATATCGCCGACACGGGCAACAACCGGCTCCTCAAATTCGATCCGAACGGAAAGCTGATCAGCCAGTGGGGCGTCTCCGGGACCGGGGACGGCCAGATGATGTCGCCTTTCGGGATCGCCGTCAACGGCAATGGGAATGTCTTCGTCGTCGAGAGAGACAACCAGCGCTTCCAGGAATTCCGGATTCCGGCGAAATAGCGAAGGTTAGCTCCAGACGCGTACTTAAAGATGCCCCAGGAACGATTGATCTCGGTCGACGCCTTTCGCGGCCTGACCATCGCGGCCATGATCCTGGTCAACAACCCGGCCAGCTGGAGCTATGTCTATCCGCCGCTCCGCCATGCCGTCTGGCACGGCTGGACGCCCACCGACCTCATTTTCCCCTTCTTCCTGTTCATCGTCGGGGTTTCGATGTCGCTCTCCTTTTCCCGGCGGAGAGAGGCGGGGCGCTCAGTCCCCAGCCTTTACGGCAAGATCGTCCAGCGTTCGGCGACGATCTTCGCCATCGGCCTTTTCCTCCACCTTTTCCCCCGCTTTCGCTTTGCCACGATGCGGATCCCCGGAGTTCTCCAGCGGATCGCCGTCTGTTTTCTGATCGGGGCGCTGATCTATCTGAACACGAAGACGAGGTCGCGGATCGTTCTCTCCCTGGCCGTCCTCGCCGGATATTGGGCCTTGATGACGTTCGTGCCCGTTCCGGGATTCGGTCCCGGGGTCCTTGAGGCCAAAGGCAATCTGGCCGGCTTCATCGACGCAAAGCTCCTCGCCGGTCATATTTATAAACCTGACTTCGATCCGGAGGGGATCCTGAGCACTCTGCCGGCGATCATCACCGTCCTGCTCGGGACGCTGGCCGGGGACTGGCTGCGGACGGCGAGGACGAATTTCCGGAAGATGCTCGGAATCTTCCTGACGGGGATCCTGCTGACCGTGGCCGGGCTTCTCCTTCACCCCTATTTTCCGATCAACAAGCAGCTTTGGACGAGCACCTTCGTCATCTTTACCGCCGGCATGGCCCTCATCGTCTTCGGCGTCTGCTACATCTTGATCGAGGTCATGCGCGTCAAGACCTGGGCCTATCCCTTTCTCGTCCTGGGGACGAACGCCATCACCGTCTTCGCCGGCTCGACGTTGATGGTCAAGATCCTTCTGCTCATCAAGATCTCCGACGCCGGCAAGACCGTCAGCCCCATCACCTACCTCTATGAACATATCCTTTCTCCCGCGGCTGGCCCCTTTTTAGGCTCGCTGATTTATCCGCTGCTCCTGATCCTTCTCTGGGTCCTCCTCATGCTGCCGCTCTACAAGAAAAGGATCTTCATCCGGATCTGAGCGACGCGCTTCCCCCGCAACTTGAGAAAAAGCGACGATCGTTATAACATAAGAGGTTCATTCCGCTGGAAATGGAGATTCCATGGAAGCGATCAAGGTCGAAAACCTGACCAAACGATTCGAGGACGTGACAGCCGTTGACCAGGTCAGCTTTTCGGTCCAACAGGGCGAACTGTTCGGGCTCCTCGGCCCCAACGGCGCCGGTAAGACAACGACCATCAATATGCTCTCGACGCTCCTCAAGCCGACCTCGGGACGGGCCGAAGTGGCCGGCTTCGACGTGGCCAAGGACCGGGACAACGTCCGGAAAAGCATCGGGATCGTCTTTCAGGAGCCGGCCCTCGACGGCAAACTGACCGGCCGGGAGAACCTCGAGTTCCACGCCATGATGTACGGGATCAAAAAGGCCGAACGCAACCGCCGGATCGACGCCGTCCTCAAACTGGTCGACCTGACCGAAAAGGCCGCGGTCCTCGTCGAGAAATATTCGGGCGGCATGAAGCGCCGCCTCGAGATCGCCCGCGGCCTGATCCAACAGCCGAAGGTCCTTTTCCTCGATGAGCCGACCTTGGGCCTGGATGCCCAGACGCGGCGGCATATCTGGGACTACGTCAAACGGCTGAACCGGGAGAATAAGGTCACGATCATCCTCACGACCCATTATATGGAAGAAGCGGACTATCTCTGCGGCCGGATCGCCATCATGGACCATGGCAAGTTCGTGGCCCTGGACACGCCGCACAGGCTGAAGGACGTGCTCGGCGGCGACGTCGTCAGCCTGGAGGTCGAGGGCAAGGCGGAGCCGCTGCTGGCCGAACTCCGGACGCTGGATTGGATCAAAAAGACCAATCGCCACGGCGAGGAGATCAACCTGACCATGGAAAAAGGGGAGAGGCGGATCCCCGAACTCATCACCATGGCCCAGCAGCTCGGCATCACCGTCGCCTGCGTTCACCTGAGAAAGCCGAGCCTCGAGGACGTTTTCCTTCATTTCACCGGCCGGACGATCCGGGAGCAGGAGGCGAACCAGGGCGAGCGGAACCGGGCGATGATGATGGGCCACGGGAGGAGATGACGATGATCAGCTGGACGGCCGTCTATGTCCTGTGGCTGCGCGAGATGAAGCGCTACGTCCGGGCCAAATCGCGGATCATCGGGTCCCTGATCCAGCCGCTTTTCTTTCTCGCCTTTCTCGGCCTCGGCTTCAACCGGATGGCCGTGCCGGGGATGCAGGCGGGGACGAACTATATCCGTTTCCTCGTGCCGGGCATCCTCGGGATGACCTTGCTGTTCTCGTCCTCCATGCAAGGCCTGTCCGTTCTCTGGGACAGGGAATTCGGCTTTCTGAAGGAGATCATGGTCGCCCCCGTCGGCCGGGTCTCGATCGTCCTCGGCCGGATCGCCGGCGGGACGACGACGACCTTGATCCAGGGACTGCTCGTGCTGGCCGTATCGTTCATTTTGGGCTTTCGCGTCAGCAGCGTCCCGAATCTCCTCCTGGCCCTCGTCTTCATGGTCCTGATCGCGTTTACGTTCATCGGCTTCGGATTGATCTTCGCCTCGAAGATGAAGGACATGCAGGGGTTCGGCATGATCATCAATTTCATCATCTTTCCCTTGTTCTTCCTCTCCGGCGCCCTATATCCGGTGAACAATCTGCCTGTCTTCGTCCGCGTTCTCTCTTATATCGATCCGCTGACATACGGGATCGACGGCCTGCGGGGGACCATGAT
>JAPKZI010000089.1 GCA_026393865.1 Candidatus Aminicenantota bacterium | reverse complement strand
AGGAACATATCGCTGCCCGCGTAGATCTTGCGGGCCAGCCGGTCATCGAAGCCGATCTTGAGCCCGAAGAAGGACGGATAGCGGCGGCGGGCCGTTTCGAGCGCCGCCTGGATCTTAGATTCTCCCGTGCCCAGGATCACGAGCTGAACCCCGAGCGGGAAAAGGCTGCCGAGCGCCTCGGTCAAGATGTCGAGACCCTTTTGACCGGCAAGGCGCGAGACCATGCCGACAACCGGCGCCTCTTTTTTCGCCGCGGGCAGACCGAACGTCGTCTGGAGGTCCTTTTTGCAGGCCTCTTTTCCCTTGGGATCGGAGGCCGTGAAAGGAGCGGCGATCGAGGAATCCGTGGCCGGATCCCAGGCGGCGTAATCGACGCCGTTGAGGATCCCGGTCAAGACGTCGCTTCGCTTCCGGAGCAGGCCGTCCAAATCGCAGCCGAACTCGGGCGTCTGGATCTCGCGGCTGTATCGATGGCTGACCGTGCTGATCGCCGAGGAATAGAGAATGCCGGCCTTGAGAAAATTGACCTTGCCGAAGAATTCGAGGCCGTCGACGTCGAACAGGCTCTCAGGCAGGCCGATATCCTTTAAAACGGCCGGCTCGAAAATTCCTTGATAAGCCAGGTTGTGGATCGTGCACAGAGATTTGACGGTTTTGAAAAAGGGGTCTTGGGCATAAATCGTTTTCAAATAGGCCAGGGCGATGGCGCTCTGCCAGTCATGGACATGGATCACGTCGGGGGCGAAGTCCAGGGCTTTCATCGCCTCCAGGGACGCTTGGGAAAAAAAGGCGAAGCGAAGGCCGTTGTCCTCATAATCGCCGGCCGCCGTGCCATAGAGTCCCTCGCGATCGTAAAACGCGGGTTTATCGATGAAATAAACGGAGGCGCCGCTCTCCGCGGACTCCCAAACCGTGAACACGTCCTCCTGACCGGCCCAGTCGAGCGGCAGACGGTCGGCGGCCTTCAGAAGGGGAAGGCCTTTTTTCCGAACCTCCCGGTAAAGAGGCATGAAGAGCCTGACCTCAAGCCCTTGCTTGGCGAGGAACCGGGGCAGGGCCCCGGCCACATCGGCCAGACCGCCCGTTTTAGCGAAAGGAGCGGCTTCGGAAGATAAAAATGCGATTTTCATCGGCCGTAATTTTAGCATAAAAGCCGAGCCTTGCCAAAATCGCCGGGACCCACTAAGATGAAGAGACTATGCAAAAAGTGACGGCGGCCGTAATCGAAAGGGACGGAACCGTCCTGATCGGACGGCGTAAAAAAGCCGACCGGTTCGGCGGCGTCTGGGAATTCCCCGGGGGCAAGCTCGAACCGGGAGAGAGCCCGGAGGCCGGTCTGCGCAGGGAGCTGAAGGAAGAGCTCGGCCTGGAGACCTCCGTCGGTCCGTTCCTAGGCGGTTTCCCCTATGTTTCCGGTCCTCTCGCCATCGAGCTGATGGCGTATCGAGTCACGATCCAGGGTGGAGAGCTTGTCCTCATCGACCACGATGAAATCCGCTGGGTCCGGACCGCCGACCTTCCGGGTTACGACTTCGTAGAGCCCGATCTTCCGCTGGTCGCGATCCTGGTCGGAGGGCTCTCCGGTCAAAACAGATGAACGAACCCTCCGTCATCCTCCACAAGGGCAAAGACAAGGCCGTCCGCAACCGCCACCACTGGATTTTCTCCGGAGCGGTCCGCTCCCTGCCCGAATTCGAGAACGGCGGCATTCTCCCGGTGCGCACCGCGGACGGCGAATTCCTGGGCCGGGCCTATTTCAACCGCAATTGCTCGATCCTCGGCCGGATGCTCAGTTTCGACGATCGCCCGCCGCTTGAAGTGCTCCGGGAGAACATCGAGCGGGCCGTCGCGATGCGAACGTCCTTTTTCGACGCGTCGACGACGGCCAGCCGGCTCATCAACGGGGAAGGGGATGGGATTCCCGGGCTCATCGCCGACCGGTACGGGGACGTCCTCGTCGTCCAGGTTTCCACGCTGGGGATGGACAGGCTGAAACCGTTCGTGCTGGACGTCCTGGCGAAAGCGACGGAGGCGCGCTCCATCTACGAGCGATCCAATCTCCCCTCAAGGCGCGAGGAAGGATTGCCGATGGTCGAAGGGCTGCTGGCCGGGGATCCCGTTGGAACGGTCGAGGTCCTGGAGAACGGCCTTCGTTTCCGGGTCGATATCGTCCAATCGCAAAAAACGGGGCTGTATCTCGACCAGCGCGAGAACCGCCGCCTCGTCCGGTCTTGGGCGGCCGGCCGCAGAGTCCTCAACGCGTTCTCCTATACCGGGGGATTCTCCGTCTTCGCTTTGGCCGGCGGAGCGGCGTCGGCCGACAGCGTGGATATCTCCGAACGGGCGATCGGGCTGGCCCGCGAGAACTGCGCTCTCAACGGATTCATGGCGGAAAACGTCCGCTTTCATGTCGCCGACGTCTTCGACTTCATCCGTGACGACGCCCTGGACTACGACCTGGTCATTCTCGATCCGCCGTCCTTCGCCAAAAAGAAAAGCGAGGTCGTGCCGGCCTGCCGCGGCTACAAGGACATCCACAGGATCGTTTTTCAAAAAGTCCCCCGGCCGTGTCTCGTCCTGACGTTCTCCTGCTCCTTTTTTGTCGATGAAACGCTCTTCCGGCAGGTCCTCTTCCAGGCCGCGAGCGAGGCGGCAAGGAAGGTGAGGATCCTCCAGCGGCATCATCAGGCCTATGATCATCCGGTGAACATCTACCATCCGGAGACCGAATATCTCAAAGGATTCCTGCTCTACGTCGATTGAAAGAAGGAGGACGATAAGCCCCATGGAACATTCCCGGGAATTGAAAAAGGCCTTCGGCAGCGCCCGGTTCACCGGAGCGGCCTTCGTCGCCTGTCTCTTTTTCTATCTGGTCCTCATCGAGCTGGTTAAGTCGAGGTACCGGCCCTTCGCCGGATTCGCCCGGCTCACAGACGTCCAAACCCTCCGGATCGTCCTTTTCGCCGCGGCCGTAGCCCTGGTCGTCCTGAACAGGGTCCTCAACGGCCGGCTCTTGAAAAAAGGGGCCGGCCCTGATCCCGCGACAACGGTCCGGACCCTGTATCGGGCCGCTATCATCTCCCTGACCCTGGCCGAAATGCCGGCCATCATCGGCTTGGTTCTCTTTTTTCTCGGCGGGCTCTATAAGGACTTCTATGTGCTGCTCTTCATATCCCTGGTCCTGATCTTCATGTATTTTCCGCGCTTGAAGAACTGGGAGGCGTATCTCGCCGATCAGCCGGTCGCCTGCCGCCTTTAAGAGTCGAAGATGAAGCTCCATGTTCTGGGCGCGGCCCGTCAGGTCACCGGTTCCCGCTATCTCCTCGAAACCGCCGGGATGAAGGTCCTCGTGGATTGCGGGCTCTATCAGGAGCGGCCCTATCTCGATCGGAACTGGGAACCCTTTCCCGTGCCTCCGGATGAGATCGATATCCTGCTGCTCAGCCATGCCCACCTGGACCACTCTGGATATATTCCCCGGCTCGTCAAAGAAGGATTTTCGCGAAAGATCCTGGCCACGGGGCCTTCGATCGAGTTGGCCGAAATCGTACTTCTCGACACGGCCCATATCCAAGAGGAAGACGCGGCCTTTAAGTTGAAACGCCACAAAAGGGAAGGCCGGATCGGGCCGCACCCGGAGATCCCTCTATATACCGTCGAAGAGGCGCGGAGGTCGTTCGCGGCCTTCGAGACCGTGTCCTATCTGCAGCCGATCCGGCTGAACGACGGTCTCACGGTTCGTTTCCACGACGCGGGTCACATTCTGGGCTCGTCCATGCTGAGCCTCGAGGTCCGGGAGAACGGACGGCCGCGCCGGATCATTTTTTCCGGAGACATCGGCCAATGGGACCACCCTCTTGTCCAGGACCCGACTGTCTTCGACTCTGCCGACATCGTGGTCATGGAGTCCACCTACGGCGACCGGATCCATGACGACCCCGCCGGGATCAACGTCATGCTCGAACGGATCATCAAGGAAACCATCAGCTTGGGAGGAAACGTCCTTATCCCGGTCTTCGCCCTGGAAAGGGCCCAGGAGTTATTATTTTACCTGGGCAATCTGATCCGGGCCGGCCGGGTCCCGCGCCTTCCCGTTTTCCTGGACAGCCCCATGGCCGTCGAAGTGACCAAGGTCTTCGCCCGTTATCCCGCCTATCTCGATCCCGAGGCCGTTCGGGCTCTTCAGTCCGGCCGTCAGCCGTTCGATTTCCCGGGCCTCAAGGTGATCACTTCCATTGAAGAATCGAAGGCTGCCAACAACGTCAAAGGACCTTGCGTCATCATGGCCGGCTCCGGGATGTGCACGGGAGGGCGGATCAAGCATCATCTCAGCCTGAACATCCAGCGCCCGGAATCGACGGTCCTCTTCGTCGGCTACCAGGCGGCCGGCACTCTCGGCCGGCAGATCCTCGAGAAACGACCCGAGGTCCGGATCAACGGCCGGATCTTCCGGACGAAAGCCCGCATAGCCCAGATCCAAGGATTTTCCGGCCATGCCGACAGGAACGACCTCTTGCGCTGGCTGGGAACATTTAAGACAGCGCCCGGACGCCTGTTCCTGACCCATGGGGAGGAGGCAGCCTCGCTCAGCCTGGCCGCATTCCTTGAAAAGGAAAAACGCTGGACGGTCACCGTGCCGCGTTACGAAGAGACCTTCGATCTTTAAAGAGAGACATCGCCTTCTTAAAGCGGCGGCGCAGGGGAAGCGACGATCATTCGTAGATGTCGAGTTCGTGGATCGACCAGTTATAAACGGATTCCTTCCCGAGATCGGTGATCCGGATAAAGCGGGCCGGCTGGGCCGGCAGGAAGATGTTGAGGGCCGTTTCGTTCGGTCTGACGAAGGCCAGGATCGGGACGACGGTCGGCTCTTCGCGGGCGACCTCAGTCCATTGCTTCCCGTCCAGGCTGATCTCCATTTTGTATCCCCGCGGGAAGTCCAGGCAGCTCGGACCGAACGTCAAGGAAACGCAGCGGATGGTCTGCGGCTTTTTCGTGTCGATCTCGAGGACGTCGCCGGGATTTTGGGGACCGCTTTCCCAACGGGTCTTCGGGTCGCCGTCGAGCAGGCGCGACGCGTTGGAATCGTTGACCGAGGCCTTGACGGACCACCCGCTCCGCGGCAGTTTCTTATAGCCTTCGAGAGACCGGACCTGCCCCGAAACGGAAGGCCGGTGGATCATTTCGAAAAGGTAATCGTCTCCGTCCTGTCGGATGAGCCGGATGTCTTCCCTTAGATGCTTTAGCTTCGCCAACCATCCCGGTTTCAACTCCTCCATCATCTCGTCGAAATGGATGAGGACATGATCAACCGTCAGCGCCTGGAAGTCATCGATCAACTGCTCGAAATCGTAAAATTCCTGGCGGCGGCAGAGCTCGGTATAGAGCGGCGGGAAATAGCCGCTGTATCCGTTGACGAGCGTGTTCCGATGAAACAGCGAAAAATACATCCGGAGCGCCTCCATGCTGGCCGTGCCCTTGTTATAAGAAGGCAACGGCAGTTCCACGAGCACTCCCGGTTTTCTGTTCGCGGCCAGCCACTTATAGATCTCGGGCATCTCGGTCTTGAGCGGGATCCGGCTATAGGGGATGGGAATGGATAAGAACTCAAGGCTGATGAGCCCGGCGGCGAGAACGACGATCGCAAACTTGGGCGCGGGTTTATCGAAGCGCCGGACGAGTGTCCTCAGACCGAAGGCCGCCAGAACGGCCAGGGCGAACATGACGAAAATCTGGAAACGCGCGGCGACCCGGATAGACTGAAAGCCGGGAACGTATTTATAGAGGTAGTCATAAGGGCCTTTAGGTCCGAAGGTGAACAGAAAGGCGAGAAAGAGCGTGGCGGAATAGCCTCCGAGTATCTTCTCTTCGGGATCCTTGGCCAACAGCCGTTTGAGACCGAACATAAGATCCAGAAGGATCCGGGCGATCACGAGGACGGCCAACTGGGTCAGCGACCGTTCCAGGTTGTGCGCCCGAAAAATCTGAACGCCGGCGATATTCAGATCCAGCCCGCCCTGTCCCATGATGAAGACCACGATGACGGACTCGAGTCCGATGAGGATATGGAGGGCGCGCCGGACGAGGAAAACCAGCCGTTTTGTCCGGTCTCCGGACGGGACTTGGAGCCTCCGGGCCCGGACCAGCAGGAAAATCCCGATCAGGCCGAGCGACAGAGCGGCGATGCCCGGGAACAGCTCGCCTTCGGGCCGGAAAAAACGGCCCAGGATCCGGCCGTAGAGCACATTGATCCGCGGCACAGACAAGAAGCTGGTCAGATTGGCGAAGAAATCGATGCTGCGGGAAAAGGCCATTTCGGCATGCGTCCTCGCGTAGAGCAGGAAAAGGGGTCCCATAGCCGAGGCCGACAAGACGGCGAATAACGACAGGCGGGAGAGCCAGCGGAGATCCTTGTATTTTTTTCGGGTGATCGTTTGGTCAAGGATCCAGGCCGCGGCGAAAAAGGCCAGATAGAGGGCATAATACCCGTTGGACATCGATTGGAAGACGAAGAAGAAGGTAAAAAAAAGGATGTCCTTGAGCCGGCCGTCCTTGAAGAATTTATGCAGGTATAGAAAGGCGAAAGGGATCCCCCAGGCGCTCAGGATCTGGATGTGGAACATATGGGCCAGCATGAACGGCGAAAAGGCATA